>CALEWF010000054.1 GCA_937925455.1 uncultured Flavobacteriales bacterium
CACAGTTTGATTAAAACAAAATAATTATACATAATATTTTGAAAAATCCGATAGGATGCCTAAATTTGCAGCCCATTAAATTAAAAGAAGAAAAAAATATGTTGATTATTCCAATCAAAGAAGGTGAAAACATTGACAAAGCGCTTAAAAAGTATAAGAAGAAATACGAGCGTACAGCTATTGTAAAGCAATTGCGAGATCGGCAACACTATACTAAAAAATCAGTAAAGCGAAGAGATACCATTCTTCGTGCTGCTTTTCGTGAAAGAATAAAGTCACAGTTAGAAAACTAATATATTATTATTATTTTAGCAGGAACTTGAGTATCATGCATATTGAAAATTTCCTGCATTTTATACAGATTGAAAAGCGGTATTCTTCAAATACCATAACTTCTTATAAAAAAGACCTGGAGCAATTTCAGGTCTTTTTGCATTTGCAATATGCCGATGTGCCTATTGAACGAGCCGTTTTTCACCAAATTCGTTCTTGGGTTGTTTATCTGATGCAGAAAGGCGTAAATCCTAAAAGCATCAATCGCAAGCTTTCAACCCTTCGATCATTTTATAAGTATTTATTACGAAACGGAGTAATCCGCCAAAATCCTATGCAAGGGTTGCAAGGACCCAAAACGGCCAAGCGAAATCCAGCTTTTGTACCCGAAACAGCGATGGAACAGTTGTTAGATAAGCTCGTATTTCCTGATGGTTTTGAAGGGATAAGAGACAGGGCATTGTTAGAAACTTTTTATTTCACCGGAATACGAAGGGCTGAATTGATGGGTATTCGTCATCAGGATATAGATTTTAGCATGCATACCCTCAAAGTAATTGGAAAGCGAAATAAAGAGCGGCTTATTCCTCTAAGCCCAGTGCTTGAAGAAATTTTAAAAACGTATATTCGCGAAAAAAATAACGCCGGTTTTACTTCTGAAAGTTTATTTGTAAATAATAATGGGAAGCCCATCCAATCGCGTTTATTATATTCTATTGTACATAAATATTTATCGGCAGTTACTACCATTGATCGGAAAAGCCCCCATGTATTACGCCATACGTTTGCAACCCATATGCTAAATAACGGAGCTGAATTAGATGCTATCAAAGAAATTATGGGGCACGCCAGTTTGGCAGCCACTCAGGTTTACACGCATAATTCCTTAGAAAAACTAAAACAGGTTCACAAAAAAGCACATCCCCGATCATCAAAATAACCATCATAAAAAGTGCAAAACATGGTTTAAGAGAATTCAAATTTTTTTTATTTTGCAAATACAAACCTTTAAAATATACGAAGTATGAATATTCAGGTGAATGATGTGAATTTTAATGCAGAAGAGCATTTAGTAGAATTTGCCCGTAAAAAAGCGGAAAAAATGTATCAGTTACACGATGGAGTGTTAGGCGTGGAAGTAAATATGAGGCTTGAAAACAATAAAGAGAACGAAAATAAAACTGCAGAAATACGGGTAAAAGTTCCCGGAAGTGACGTATTTGCCAAAAAAACAGAAAAAACCTTTGAAGCGGCGATAGATGCCAGCATATTAGCACTCAAAAAGCAAATGGAAAAGCTTAAATCTCGTTCATAAAAATTTAATTATCAGAGGTTTAGCTTTTAACTGGGAAGATAAAAACGTTCCAATATATCTATTGTATTGATTTATAGAAAAATGCCAAAAACATCAAAAAAAAATGTTTTTTTCTAACTTTTTTTTCACAAGATTTTTGTGAAGTTTCAAATCTTTCATACATTTGCAGCCCTTTGAAGTAGAAATCTTTGAAGGAGAGAGCTATAAAAGCAACGTGAAATCTTGATTTCTCTGTTTTTATGTTCCAATAGCCGGAGTAGCTCAGCTGGTAGAGCAGCTGATTTGTAATCAGCTGGTCGGGGGTTCGAGTCCCTTCTCCGGCTCTGTTCTTTGAAAAAATAGGGGAGATACCAAAGTGGCCAACTGGGGCAGACTGTAAATCTGCTGCGATTTCGCTTCGTAGGTTCGAATCCTGCTCTCCCCACCAAAAGTTAAGATCAGCGGGAGTAGCTCAGTTGGTAGAGCTTTAGCCTTCCAAGCTAAATGTCGCGGGTTCGAGTCCCGTCTCCCGCTCCAGCGCATCCGTTTGTTAATGGGTGCACCATTAGCCGATGTAGCTCAGCCGGTAGAGCACTTCCATGGTAAGGAAGGGGTCAGGGGTTCAAGTCCCCTCATTGGCTCGACTTTAAACTGAATATTAACTTAACTATTACAACTTAAACTTTAAAAAAATGGCAAAAGAAAGTTTTGTACGGACAAAACCGCACGTAAACATCGGAACTATCGGTCACGTTGACCACGGTAAAACTACTCTTACCGCCGCAATTACAAACGTACTTGCGAAAGAAGGATTGGCACAAGCCCGTGATTTCTCTTCTATTGACAATGCTCCCGAAGAAAAAGAACGTGGTATTACCATCAATACTTCTCACGTAGAGTATGAAACTGCTAACCGTCACTATGCTCATGTTGACTGTCCAGGTCATGCCGACTATGTGAAAAACATGGTTACTGGTGCTGCTCAGATGGATGGAGCTATATTAGTGGTTGCTGCAACCGATGGTCCTATGCCTCAAACTCGTGAACACATCCTATTGGCACGTCAGGTAGGCGTACCCAAAATCGTAGTGTTTATGAACAAAGTTGATATGGTGGATGATCCAGAATTGCTTGATTTGGTTGAAATGGAAATACGTGACCTGTTAAGCTTCTATGAGTTTGATGGAGATAATACCCCAATCATTCGTGGTTCTGCTTTGGGTGCGTTGAATGGTGAAGAAAAATGGGTGAACACCGTGAAAGAATTAATGGCAGCCGTTGATTCGTATATTCCATTGCCTCCTCGTGAAGTTGACAAGCCTTTCTTGATGCCAGTAGAAGATGTGTTTTCTATTACTGGACGCGGAACTGTTGCTACTGGCCGTATTGAAACTGGTGTAATTACAGTAGGTGAGGAAGTTGAAATTGTTGGTATGCAGGAAGAAAAAATGAAGTCAGTAGTTACTGGGGTTGAAATGTTCCGCAAACTACTTGACCGTGGAGAAGCTGGTGACAACGTAGGTTTATTGCTTCGTGGTATTGATAAGAAAGATATTCGTCGTGGTATGGTTATTGCCAAGCCAGGCTCAATCACTCCTCACACTGAGTTTAAAGCTGAAATTTACGTGTTGAAAAAAGAAGAAGGTGGTCGCCACACTCCTTTCCATAATAAATACCGTCCTCAGTTCTATATGCGTACAACTGACGTAACTGGAGAAATTTCTTTGCCAGAAGGTCGTGAGATGGTTATGCCGGGTGATAATGTAACAATTACAGTTAAGTTAATCGTACCGGTTGCTATGGATAAGGGTCTGCGTTTTGCTATCCGTGAGGGTGGTCGTACCGTAGGTGCCGGTCAGGTTACTGAGATCATTAAGTAATTTTGATATATAGGCTTACTGGTATCCTTCGGGGTGCCAGTAAGTTTATTTTAATGATCAGCCGAGACCGTTTGTTCTTTGAACGTAACAAAAAAAAACGGGTGTAGTTCAAGGGTAGAATAGCGGTCTCCAAAACCGTTGATGGGAGTTCGAATCTCTCCACCCGTGCAAAGAAAAAATAAAAATGAAAATTAAAACATATATTCAGGAAAGCATTGATGAACTGCTCAATAAAGTAACCTGGCCAACATGGTCAGAACTCCAGGGTAGTTCTATTGTTGTACTGGTGGCTTCGCTCCTTATTGCCATTGTGGTATTTGCCATGGACTCAATATTTAGCGAAACCATGAAATTGTTGTATAAAACCCTGTTCTGATATGACCGGTGAATTGGTTAAAAAGTGGTACGTGATCCGAGCGATCAGTGGTCAGGAAAAAAAGATCAAGTCTTATATTGAGGCAGAAATCCGTCGTAATAAGATGGAAGACTATGTCTCTCAAATTCTTATTCCTACCGAAAAGATTTACCAAATCAGAAAAGGGAAGAAAGTGAGTAAAGAAAAAAATTTGTTTCCAGGCTATATTTTAATTGAAGCTGCACTAATTGGAGAATTACCTCATATTATAAATAACGTTACAGGGGTGATTGGCTGGTTGGGTGCAGAAAAGAAAGGAAATCCAATTCCGCTGAGCCAGGCTGAAGTGAATAGAATTTTGGGGAAAGTGGATGAAATGGCTGATAGTGAACAGATGATCAATATACCTTTTATAGTAGGTGAAACAGTTAAGGTTATTGATGGTCCATTTAACAATTTCTCTGGTGTGATAGAGGAGATTAACGAGGAGAAAAAGAAATTGAAAGTAATGGTTAAAATCTTCGGTCGTAAAACGCCGTTGGAGTTAAGTTATATGCAGGTTGAAAAAGAAGTATAGTTTTTTTTGTATAATTTTAATAATAGCAGTAATGGCTAAAGAAGTAACCGGATTTATTAAGCTTCAAGTGAAAGGAGGTCAGGCTAACCCATCTCCTCCCATTGGTCCAGCGTTGGGTTCCAAAGGGGTTAACATCATGGAGTTTTGTAAGCAGTTTAATGCTCGTACTCAAGATCAAATGGGTAAAATATTGCCTGTAGTAATTACGGTGTATGCTGATAAATCATTTGATTTTATCATTAAAACACCACCAGTTCCTGTTTTATTGAAAGAGGCGCTTAAAATCCAAAGTGGTTCTGCTGAGCCCAATCGTAAAAAAGTTGGCACAATTAACTGGAAGCAAGTGGAAGAAATTGCCCGTATTAAAATGCCAGATCTGAATTGTTTCAAAATTGAAAGTGCTATGCGTATGGTAGCCGGAACAGCCAGAAGTATGGGTATTAATGTGGAGGGTGAGTTTCCAGCCAATATTAATTAAATCATTTATTAATATAGACAGATAGACAGAGTATGGCACGGTTATCAAAAAATATGAAAGCAGCTCTCTCTAAAATTGATGGAGAGAAGTTTTATGAGCTTGAAGATGCTGCCAAACTTTTAAAGGAAATTACCTTTACTAAGTTTGATGCTTCAGTAGATATTGCCGTTCGGTTAGGTGTTGATCCTCGTAAAGCCGACCAAATGGTAAGAGGTTCCGTGAAGCTTCCGCATGGAATCGGTAAGAGCGTACGCGTTTTGGTTCTCTGCACACCCGATAAGCAGGAAGAAGCCAAAGCAGCAGGCGCTGATTATGTTGGCCTGGATGATTACATCGATAAAATTAAAGGTGGTTGGACCGATGTTGATGTAATCATTACTACTCCGGCCGTAATGGGTAAGGTGGGTGCATTGGGTAAAATTTTAGGTCCTCGTGGATTAATGCCCAATCCTAAAACCGGTACCGTTACTATGGAGGTTGGTAAAGCCGTTGAAGAAGTAAAAGCCGGTAAGATTGATTTCAAGGTAGATAAGTACGGAATTGTACATACTACCATCGGCCGTATTTCCTTCGATAAGGATAAAATTGTTGACAATGCCAAAGAATTTTTGTCAACCATTGCCAAATTGAAACCGTCTTCGGCTAAGGGAACTTACATTAAAAGTGTGTCCCTTTCTTCAACCATGAGTCCGGGCATTAAAATAGAAACCAAGAGCATTCTTGGCTAATCCTTAAAACAGTTCAGCAATGACAAGAGAAGAAAAAAACCAGGTAATTGATGAATTAACGGCTGTACTGAAGAACGCAAATGTGGTTTATTTGGCCGATACCGAAGGTATGACCGTAGAAGTAACCAACAAACTTCGTAGAGCTTGTTTCGAAAAGAACATTCAATTACGGGTTGTGAAAAACACGCTGCTGAAAAAAGCCATGGAGCGTTCTGAAAAGGATTTCTCCGGTCTTTACTCAGTATTGCATGGAACCACAGCCGTTATGATTGCTGAAGCTAGCAACGCACCCGCAAAACTCATCAAAGATTTTAGAAAAATGAGTGAAAAGCCCGGATTTAAGGCGGCTTTCATTGAATCAGATACCTACGTGGGTGAAGCAAACCTTGAGGTTCTGGTGAATATTAAGTCTAGAGAAGAGCTTATCGGCGACATCGTTGCATTGCTTCAATCACCTGCCAAAAACGTTATTTCAGCCTTGCAGGGTAATGCAGGCCAAAAAGTGGCTGGCTTGGTGAAAGCCCTCCAAGAAAGAGGACAATAAAACTATATTTAATTTAATTACTAACACGGTTTAAAACAAAACAACAATGGCAGAAGTTAAAGAATTAGCAGAACAATTGGTTAACCTAACTGTAAAGGAAGTTAACGAACTGGCTAAAATCCTAAAAGAAGAATACGGTATTGAGCCGGCAGCAGCTGCTGTAGCAGTAGCTGCAGTAGGTGGAGCTGGTGGCGGTGGTGCTGCCGCCGAAGAAAAAACATCTTTCGATGTAATTCTGAAGTCTGGTGGTGCTAACAAATTAGCCGTAGTTAAGATTGTTAAAGATCTTACTGGATTAGGTCTGAAAGAAGCGAAAGACCTGGTTGATGGAGCTCCGAAGCCTATTAAGGAAGGAGTTTCTAAGGAAGAAGCTGAATCTATTAAAACACAGTTGACTGAAGCCGGAGCTGAAGTTGAAGTTAAGTAATTTCAACCAGCTTCCTTTCATCAACGAAAGGATTTACAGACTCTGATTCTCTTACCGGGAGTCAGGGTCTTATACCTTTTTTACAAAGGTGTTTTTTTTAATGCTTGATTGCTAAATATTATATCGAAGTCTATGTCTGTAGCCCCAGTAGCAAACACCAAAAACAAAAGGCATTCATTTGCCAAATTCGCCAACCAAATTGACTATCCGGATTTCCTGGAAATTCAATTAAAATCATTTCAGGACTTTTTTCAGCTGGAAACAACGCCCGAAAATCGTGTAAAAGAAGGGCTTTATGCTGTTTTTAGCGAAAATTTCCCTATTACAGATGCCAGAAACCAATTTGTTTTAGAGTTTCTGGATTATTTTATTGATCCTCCGCGTTATACTATAGATGAGTGTATTGAGCGTGGATTGACCTATAGCGTACCGCTAAAAGCTAAATTGAAATTGTATTGTACCGATCCCGAACACGAGGATTTTGAAACTATTATCCAAGATGTTTACCTCGGTACAATTCCTTATATGACTCCTAAAGGCACATTTGTAATCAATGGTGCCGAGCGGGTTATTGTATCACAGTTACATCGTTCTCCCGGTGTGTTTTTCGGGCAAAGCCGCCATGCCAATGGAACCAAGTTGTATTCAGCCCGTATCATTCCGTTTAAAGGTTCGTGGATTGAATTTGCTACGGATATTAATAACGTGATGTATGCATACATCGACCGTAAAAAGAAATTACCGGTTACAACGTTATTCCGAGCCATAGGATATGAAACGGATAAGGATATTCTTGAAATTTTTGATTTGGCTGATGAAGTGAAAGTAAGCAAGGCTACATTAAAGAAAATTGTTGGTCGTAAGCTTGCTGCCCGTGTTTTGAAAACATGGATTGAGGATTTTGTTGATGAAGATACCGGCGAGGTGGTTTCTATCGAACGTAACGAAATTATTGTTGACCGTGAAACCATCATTGAAGAACAACACATTGACTTGATTGTTGATTCGGGCGTAAAAACCATCATTCTGCATAAGGAAGATGTAAGTTCTGCTGATTTTGCAATTATTTATAATACTTTGCAAAAAGATACCACCAACTCTGAAATTGAAGCGGTGGAGTATATCTATCGTGTGTTGCGAAATGCAGATCCCCCAGATGAAGAAACAGCACGGGGTGTTCTTGAAAAACTCTTCTTCTCTGATAAGCGTTACGACTTGGGAGAAGTAGGACGTTATCGCATCAATAAAAAACTGGGCTTGAATATCGAAAGCAATGTTCGTATTCTTACCAAAACCGATATCATTGCCATTGTTAAACATTTAATTCAGTTGATCAATTCAAAAGCCAATGTGGATGATATAGATCACTTGAGTAATCGTCGTGTTCGTACCGTTGGTGAGCAATTGTATAATCAGTTTGGAGTTGGTCTTGCCCGTATGGCACGTACCATTCGCGAACGAATGAATGTTCGAGATAACGAGGTATTTACACCTATAGATTTGATAAATGCTAAAACATTATCATCTGTAATTAACTCGTTCTTTGGTACCAACCAGTTGTCGCAGTTCATGGATCAAACCAATCCGCTGGCAGAAATAACGCATAAGCGTCGGTTGTCTGCACTTGGTCCTGGCGGTCTTTCACGTGAACGTGCTGGTTTTGAGGTTCGCGACGTTCATTATACTCACTATGGTCGTTTATGTACCATCGAAACTCCCGAAGGACCAAACATCGGTTTGATTTCTTCTCTTTGTGTTTACGCTAAGATCAATAAGCTTGGATTTATTGAAACACCTTACCATGAAGTAAAAGATGGCAAAGCCAATCTGAGCAGTGTAACTTATCTAAGTGCAGAAGAAGAGGAAGAAGCAACCATTGCACAAGCCACAACTAAAGTGGATAACAATGGTAATTTTCTTGAAACAAGAATTAAGGCTCGTAGAGAGGCAGATTATCCAGTAGTTGAACCTACAGAGCTATCACTTATGGATGTAGCTCCTAATCAAATTGCTTCAATTGCTGCCTCCTTGATTCCATTTTTGGAACATGATGATGCCAATCGTGCTTTGATGGGTTCAAACATGATGCGTCAGGCTGTGCCATTGTTGCAACCAGAGGCACCTATTGTAGGAACCGGTTTGGAAGAGCGTGTAGCCAGCGATTCACGAATTTTGATTAATGCAGAATACGACGGGGTGGTAGAATATGTGGATGCAGAGAAAATAACCGTTCGTTACAATCGCGATGAAAAACAAAAACTGGTTTCATTTGATGATGATGTTGTCACCTACAAGCTCATTAAATTTAGAAAAACGAACCAAAATACTG
>CALEWF010000055.1 GCA_937925455.1 uncultured Flavobacteriales bacterium
GGTATTTTAAAATGCGGTTCGTAGTATCAGAGCTGGTTGTTAGATATGTATTAATTAATGTATCGCCCTGGAAAATATATTTTTCATTTGGAGATAAGGTTTGTGGCAGTGCATAGTTATATCCAGCAAGAATACTCATACCAAAATCTTTGGTGAAATTACCTCCCCCCATGATGGAAAAATCAACACCAGCTACACGTGCCTTTCCGGTATTTAATGAAACAAATGCAGGAATCTGCCCGCTGGGAAGATTTACAAGCGTAAAGTTAAACTCGATGTAATTTCTGTACTCCTGATAAAATCCGGCGATATCCGCGTAACCCATGAACTTTCCAATTTTAAAGCCTTGCTTTACACCGGCCTCTACACTCCAACTAAACTCTGGTTTTAAAGATGGGTTGGCCACAATATCCACCCCACCTACCTTTGTATTAATAAAACGCTCTGCTATGGTTGGAAAGCGATATCCCTGACCTACAGAAGCACGAATAAAAGTATATTCAGCAGCTTTAAAGTTTAGCCCACCTCGAAATACAGGCTGTATTCCTTCATCTACGATGCTGGTATCGTATGGTGTTGATGTTCCACCGGTATAGAATTTATATCTATCAAACTTGCCAATACGGAAATATTCCAAACGGGCACCCAATGAAACAGTCAATCTACTAAAAAACCTGTTTTCTAGCTGAGCATAAACGGCTTGATTAAAATTGGTGGTGTAGATTTTATCGGTTACCACCGAGTCAACACCAGAAGGATTAGGTGCTTGACCTGCAAATAATTGAGCATTTCCTAAGGTAAATGTAGTCATAGTACCAGCAGTGATGATAAAATTTTTCAGGAAACCATTGGCTTGTGCTTTTTCACCTAAAAAGCGTTTTTGATATTGAAACTCTCCAAACCACTGGTCGCTTTGATTTCCTTGATTATTATCATTGTTATTATCTAAATAAAAATATCGCATTCGTAGGTTGTAATTGCTACCTTTTTTACCTACATAACTAACGTATGGGTCAACGTTAAGAATAGTCTGAAGTGTTTTTGTAATAGCGCCTTTCATGGCTCTAAAAATTCCTTCTCTGTCATTTTGCCATAAAAATGCTCCGGATGAATTTCCTCGCAAGAAATTACCATTTAAACCAATAGAAAGTCCTTCTACCTTTGCAAAGCGGTATCGGGTATTAAAATTAATACGAGCTCTATAATCATACTCTCCAAATGTTAATGAATCAACCGGTGAATTAGAATTTACTATAGAAGGACCAATGTATCCTTTTTGAGTAAATAAATTTCCGCCCACTACTAAGTCAAAATTTTTAATCTTTCGTGAATGTAAAAAGGTTAATCCTGAATTAAAAGGAGGAAAATCCTGTGCCCAATTAGAGGTATCCGGCAAATCATAAATTCCCATGAACGAAGTAATTTTAGTTAATGGTTTATCTTTGGGATAAGCCGTACGAACATTTATCACTCCATTGAGCGCAGCAGAACCATATAAAACAGATGAGGCACCTTTAATTACCTCAATTTGCTCAATATTTTCAATAGGAATAAAACCCCAGCTTGGGCGACCCGCATCTCCCGATAATAAAGGGATATCATCCACCAATACCATAACTCGGCTACCGGCGCCAAAGCTATATCCACTACCGGCACGAATTTGTGGTTCACTATCAACAATCGTTACACCGGGTACCTGCTGCAACGACTGGTCTGCACTTGTGGCATTTTTATTTTGAATAATATTCGGTTTAAGCACTTCTAATGAAACTGTTACTTCATCTAATTTCTTTTCAAACTTTCCTTCTGATTTTACAAACATTTCTATTTCAACCGCCTTGAGTTCTAGAAATAAATCCAGCTTTTTAACTTCTCCGGCTTTCAGAGTAACCTTTTCTTTTACTTTACCATAATCAACCGACGAAAAAATAATTGTATATGTTCCAGGGTCTAGTGATAATTCATAATTTCCTTCGAAATCGGTAGCTGTTCCCTGATTGGTTCCTTCAATGGTTACATTGAGAAAAGGCACCGGTTCCTTGGTTTGCTCATCCGTAACTTTTCCCTTGAGGGTGGCTTTTTGAGCAAACGCACCGATTGCTATCATAAATGTAAATCCTAGAGTAAGAGTAATTTTTCTAATCATAGCGTAGAAGATTTTGTTTTATTTAACTTTTTTTCAATTTTTATCAAATATAATCAGTACGCTTAAAAAACAAATCAAACGTAATGATTTTCTAAAAAACAAAGAAAACAGGCAGTAACTTTAACGTACCATGATTAACCAGCAGGAGCTATTTTATCTACTACGCTTATACTTCACTCCGGGCATTGGGCACATCACCATCAAACGCCTTATAAATGCATGTGGTTCTGCTGAAAACATTTTTAAAGAAACTAAAAAAAAATTACTTCAAATTCCTGGTATAACTCCGCATATTGCAAATCAAATCGGATTTAAAATCAATGAAAAACTTATCGAACAAGAAATCAATTATATTATCAAACACCACATTGGATATTGTAGTATAAATGACCCGGAATACCCTTCAGCGCTACTTCATTGCAATGATGGCCCCTTTTTACTTTTTTATAAAGGAAAATTACCTTCAAAAGGAAAACGGTTGATTAGTGTTGTTGGAACCCGATCTGCTACCGAGTATGGAAAAGAGTGTTGTGTTCGTTTGATTAAAAGTTTAGCCGAATATGATCAAATTGCAATTGTAAGTGGCTTTGCCTACGGTATTGATATTATTGCCCATCAAGCTGCTATAGAATATGGGCTGGAAACCTATGCAGTGGTGGGTCATGGATTTCGTTATGTTTATCCAGCTTTACACAGAAAATACGTTTCTTCATTGATTGAACATGGAGGAATGATTACTGAATTAGTGTCTGGTGCTAAACCCGACAAAGAAAATTTTCCTAAACGAAACCGCATCATTGCAGGCATGTGTGAAGCAACCATTGTAGTGGAAGCATCTGAAAAAGGCGGCGCACTAATTACTGCTCGTATAGCCAATAGTTATCATCGAGATGTTTTTGCATTTCCGGGTAGGATTTCTGACGTTTATTCTAAAGGATGTAATATTTTGATAAAAAACAACGAAGCTCAATTAGTAGAATCAGCTGAAGATATACTCACTTCCTTGGGTTTTAATAAAAAAAAGAAGTTAGCTGCTTTGCAGCCTCGCTTATTTGTTGATTTAGAAGCAGAAGAAAAATTGTTGGTTGACGTTCTTTCTAATTCTGGCGAAATTAGTTTGGATGAGTTAAGTTTTCAGGCTGATTTCCCGGTAAGTAAAACATCTGCTTTACTTTTAACCTTGGAGATGAAAGGCGTTGTACAAAGCCTTCCCGGTAAAAAATTCAAACTGCTATGAAATTAAGTTAAGATGGTATATTATTCTTTTTTCGAAGCCTTATATTGATAAGTTCTACTACCAGCGAGAAAAAGATGGCAAAATAGATGTATCCTTTGGGTATTTCTTGTTCCAAAGATTCTAATACCAGCATGAATCCTATCAGAATTAAAAAAGATAGGGCAAGTATTTGTAGTGACGGATATTTATTAATGAAACGACTGATAGCACCGGCAAATAACATCATAATAAAAATTGAGAGGATTACCGCTATAATCATAATCAGAACTTCTTTTGCTAGACCAATAGCTGTAAGTATGGAATCGAAAGAAAAAATCAAATCCAATAAAACAATTTGAGCTAAAATGCTTAACAATCCTAACTTTTTGCCACTGCCTACAGCTGCTTGTTCTTTTTCCATTTTATGAAATATTTCTGAAGTACTTTTCGCAATTAAAAAAAGTCCACCTAAGAGCAAGATGATATTACGGCCGGTAATATGATATTCAGGAAAGTTCAATCCTAAAATTTTGAAACTACTAATGGTGTAAAGTGGTTGTGTAAAATGGGCTATCCAAGCTATGCTAAATAATAAGCCTATACGAAAAATCATGGCAAGCATCAATCCTACATTACGTGCAAATCGTTGCTTATTTTCAGGTAGTTTGTTGGTAACTATTGAAATAAAAATGATATTGTCTACACCCAGCACTATTTCTAAGAAAGTAAGTGTTAATAGTGCTAACCAGGTCTCTGATTGAGCAAATATTTCGAACATGGTTGCAAAATTACATTTATATTTAAGTGTAATATGATTTTTAAAACATATTGATTGTATGAAAGCTGTTGTACTTACGGGTTACGGCGAAGCCGTAAAAAATTTTTCAATACGAGAAACTAATGCACCAACGCCTCAAAACGACGAAGTTCTAATTCAGGTAGAAGCTTTTGGGTTGAATTTCGCCGATGTAATGGCTCGTTTAGGTATTTATCAGGATGCTCCACCGTTGCCTGCTATATTAGGATATGATGTGGTTGGAACAATTATAGAAAGTGGTGATACGAATTATAGCCATTTAGTAGGAAAACGTGTGGTAGCACTTACCCGTTTTGGTGGATATGCAGAATTGGTCGTAGCTAAAATAAAAGCAATAGCAGAAGTTCCTTCTGATTTTTCTGCTCACGAAGCCACAGCACTGGCCACTCAATATTGTACGGCTTATTATGCTTCACACATAGCTACCACGGTCCCACATGGTTCTACGGTTTTAATTCATGCTGCTGCCGGTGGTGTTGGCCAAGCTTTAGTTCATTTATGTTTAACAAAACAATGT
>CALEWF010000056.1 GCA_937925455.1 uncultured Flavobacteriales bacterium
TTACAACTTTAAATCAACTCATCTTCAAATCTGCTGCGGATGGTAGTGGAAAGCCCGGAGGGGCGAAGCCCACAGGGCACGGGGTAGCGGGGCTGAGGGCACGAAGACACCGCTACCCCGATGCCCTGTGTGGCTGAGCCCCGAGGACTTGTAACGAACAGCCGCATAAAGCAGCCTATTATCTAAATTCTAATGACAAAGGGGAATAAGAAAGCCGGAATTTGCTCCGGCTTTTTGTTGCATTTTCGTGATGAATTATTTTTTCCGCACCAAGAAACGATGCTTGAAATTATAGGCCATGATGTACATGGAAGGAACCACCAAAAGCGTAAGCATGGTAGCCACGGTAAGCCCAAAAATCATGGTCCAAGCTAATGGTCCCCAAAAAGCTACATTATCTCCGCCAAAGTGAATGTGAGGATTTAAATCGGTAAATAAGGTTACAAAGTTGATATTCATCCCCACTGCCAGGGGAATGAGCCCGGCGATGGTAGAAACTGCTGTAAGCAATACAGGAGTCATACGAATAGAACCTGCTTCGACGGCTGCTTCTATCACATTCAACCCTTGGGTTCGCATTTCGTCAATAAATTCAATCATCAAAATACCATTGCGTATTACAATTCCTGCCATGGCAAATATTCCAACGCCGGTCATGACGATAGAGAATTTCATGCCGAAAATGGAGATGCCCATAAATACACCAATTAAACTGAATATTACAGTAGTAAACATCATCAGGGGTTTAACTACTGAATTAAACTGCAATACCATGATAAAGAACATGAGGGCTAAGGCACCGAGGAACGCAACACTTAAGAAATCTGATGTTTCTTTTTGATCTTCTTGTTGGCCGGTTTGACGAATTTCATATCCTTCCGGAATATTCATATCAGCAATAATACTTTTTATCTTTGCATTGATGGCATTGGCATTGCCCCCTTTAGTTAAGTTAGAAGAGAGGGTAACCACGCGTTTTTGGTTTTTACGATTGATGCTGCTGAATGATTCATTATATTCTAACGATACAAAGGATCCCACCGGTACTTTTTTGAATAAACCAGTACCCATATCCATAAACTGAATTTGTAAGCTCAGTAATTTTTCAACCTTGTCTCTATATTCATCTTTTAGGCGTAGCATGATCGGGGCATCATCGTTAGCGTCTTTAAATTTGGAAATTTCTTTACCAAATAGAGCGGTTCGCATTTCCATACCGATTTGTGCCAACGAAACTCCTTCGCGTTGTGCTTTTTCTGCATCAAATTTTAAAACAATTTCAGGTTTATTCAATCGCAAATCTGAAGTAATTTCTTCAATTCCGCTAATATTTGCATCGTCAATGCGAAGTTTGAGTTCTTTTGCCAAGTCTTGTAGCACTGAAAATTCGTCTCCACTAATTTCAATGTTAATGGGCTTACCGGTGGGAGGACCGGCTTGTTCTTTATCAACCGTAATGGTAGCGCCCGGAATACCTTCTTTAAATTTGTTTCGAATTTCTTCCAGGGTTTTTCGGGTGCTAAAACCCGGTGTACGATCAGAGAATCCAACAAAAGCCACTGTAACTTTACTTTTATGCGGTGTTGCAACTCGGTCGGGGTTTCTAGGGTCTCCGGCATTTAACCCAATATTGGATATTACAGATTTAACATTTGGATTGTTATGACCAATTACTTCATAAACGCGTTGTTCAATAATTTTTGTTACAGAATCAGTAACATTGGCATCTGTACCCATAGGCATTTCGCAATAGATGTATGCGAAATTGGGTTCGGGGTCTGGGAAAAATTCAACTTGTGGCTGGCGGATTCCCATTACCACAAAACTAATAATTAACAATGCCACGGTTCCAAGTACCACTAATACGGGTCTGTTTTTGTATGTGATGGTTGAAAGTAGCTTTCGATATACTTTCACCACTTGGGGCCACACGTTATCCTGAAAACGCTGAATAAATCCATGCAAGAAATAATGATAAATGGCAGTAAGAATCATGAATAATACCATCAGGTTGCCGAGGCCTCTTCCCAACGCCAAGTAGGCAGCCAATGCTAATACAGCCAATACAATTTCGGCACGAATCAATGTTTTTACAGAGGGTTTTTCCAGGTGTTCATTTTTACGCATGAATGAAACAGCAAACACCGGATTGATAACAAAAGCTACGAAAAGCGAGGCTCCCAAGGTGAGAATAAGGGTAATGGGAAGGTATTTCATAAAGTTACCTACTATACCCGGCCAAAAAAGCAAAGGGAAAAATGGTCCCAGTGTAGTCAATGTTCCTGCTAACACCGGAACAAACACTTCGCCGGCGCCGTATTTGGCCGATTGTTCTACTGAAAAGTTGTATTGATGCAATATTCGATGAGTGTTTTCAATTACCACAATAGCATCGTCTACAATAATTCCCAGTGCCAGCAAGAAAGAAAATAATACAATTACGTTTAAGGTAAAATCCAGTCCTGGCATAATTAAAAATGCTACGGCAGAAGATAAGGGGCCGGCTAATGCTACGAAGAAGGCACTTTTTAATCCCATAAAAAACATAAGTAAAACCAGCACTAGAATAAATCCAATTATAAGCGTATTGAATAACTCATTAAGATTTTTTCGTGTATTATCAGATTGGTCGCCTGTAATTGTAACTTTAAGTCCGTCAGGGAATTTGGTGTATTTAAATTCGTTGATAATATCCCTTATTTTATCTGATGCATTTAGCAAGTTTTCACCGGAACGTTTAATCACGTTTAATGTAATTACCGGTTTTTCATCTAAGCGGGCAAAGTCTTGTTTTTCTTTATATCCGTCTATAATTTCTGCTATGTCTTTTAAATAAACCGTATTACCTCGAAATGAACGAACTACAATGTTTTCAATTTCTTTTGGGTCACGAAATTGACCAGTTATACGTACATTCCGTCTAAACTGGTCGATGCGTAATTCGCCACTCGAAATATTTAAATTTTCACGAGCTACAGCACTTTCAATATCGCCAAACGACACGGAAGCTTGCTGCATTTTATACATATCAACATTAATCTGTATTTCACGCTCTAATCCTCCAACAATATCTACCCGCGTAATTTCTGGAAGTGTTTCAATTTTTTCTTCCAGATCTTCTGCAAATTTTTTGAGTTTATCTAATGGAAGGTCTCCAGCGAGGTTAATGTTCATGATTGGAAATTCAGAGAAGTCGAACTCTTTAACCTGCGGATCATTTTTCAAATCGTTTGGTAAATCATTTTTGGCTTTATCAACCGCATCGCTAACTTTTTGTTTTGCAATATCTACTTTTACGTTGGTATTAAACTCGGCAGTGATAATGGATACATCAGAAATGGAGTTACTCTGAATTTTCTTAATACCGTTTACTGATTTGAGCTGTTTTTCAATGGGCTTGGTAATCAGGTTTTCTATATCTTCCGGTGTTGAGCCCGGATAGATGGTTATCACCGAAATGGTGGGAACCACAATGTCTGGAAACTGCTCTTTAGGAATTTTTACGAAAGAATAGTATCCTCCAAGCATTATTAGTATGGTGAATACGTAAATGGCAGTACGATTACGAATACACCAGTTGGTAAATTTTAATTCCTTAAATTTTTCAATTTCCATCATTTTAGATTTTCGCTAGTTGTACTTTTGTATATCTTAAAAAATAAGAGGTTGGCCATCTACTACTTCATTTTGTCCGGAAACTATAATTAAATCACCCTTGCTAAGTCCCGAGGTAATTACCGTTTTGCCATCGTATTCACTGCCGGTATCAATTTCGCGTTTGCGTGCATAATATTTACCATTTTCATTTACGGCTACCATAATGAAACGCTGCTTGCCGGCACGTTGAATCAGATTGGAAGAGACTACCAATACATCCTCCAATTTCTGATCATTGATTTTTAATTTGGCAATCATGTTGGGGCGTAGCATTTTTTCTTTGTTGTCTAATTTTACTTCAATGGCAAATGAGCGGTTTTGCTGGTTGATGACTTGACCCACAAAACTGATTTTTGAAGTAATTACTTTTCCAATATCGGGAAGTTCAATAATTACATCATCTCCTTTTCGAATGTTGGCAATGTAGTTATCGCTTACCATGGCTTTTACTTTTACTTTATCAAGATTTACCACTCGAATGCCTGACATCCCCGGGTTAGCCATTTCACCAATTTTTACATTTACTGCATCAACCGTTCCTGCAATGGGTGATTTTATCCGCGTCATAGCAATTTGAGCTTCGATGGTTTTTACGCGGTTTTCTAAACTTTCTTTTTGTGTTTTTGCCTGCAGGTATTGAATTTCACTACCAATGTTTTGATCCCAAAGCCTTTTTTGTTTTTCATAAGCTGTAGTGGCTAATGCTAGGGATGTTTTTACTTCTTCCAACGTGTTGCTAAGTGCTGATGCATCCATGTTGGCAAGCAGGGTTCCACGGCTTACGCGGTCGCCTTCTTTTACATGTATGGCAGTGATAATTCCCGGCATTTCCGGGCTTACCATGATGTTTTCATCCGAATCTATGGTTCCTTGGATATCGATATAATGAACAAACTGAGTCCCTTTTAGCGTATCTACTTTTACTAATCGAGCCTTAAGGCCTATACTACCTGTAGTATCAATCAATGCAATTTCTTTTTCCAGTTCAGCTATTTTTAATTCCAACTCCTGTAGCTGAATTTTGTATTTATCTAGTTTCTTTTTACGTGCTTCCAAATCACCGGATGCTGCACCTCCGCAAGCCCAAAGCAAGGATGCCACTACGCTGATTACAATGATGTTTTTCATACGTCTTGATTATTCGTGGTTATTCTGTTTTTTAAAATTTATTCATGGTTTTATCCAGTTCGATTTTTGCATTTAGTAGCTCAAATACGGCCTGGAAATATTTTTGTTGACTTTCGAAGTATTGTTGTTCGCTTTGACTTAAGTTAAGCGAAGAAATTAGTCCTTCGCGGTATTTAATGTTATTTACCCGGCGTATTTTTTCAGCTAGTTCAAATCCTTTTTTAGCCGTTAGGTATCGTTTATAATTATTTGTTACCTGGTTCTTGGCGTTGCTGTATCCTAACAAAAGTCCACGCTCTACATTGCGTTGCAAATTTTGAGTTTTTTGCATTTCAATTTTTAGCTGCTGAAGTTTTGAAACCCGGCTCCAACTTGAAAAAATCGGAACGTTTAGTTGAAAACCCCAAATCACACCATTAAGATTTGATGAAGTTCCATTTCCTAAGAACAGCCAACGTTCGTTATTAAAGAAGTTTCCACCTACCGTGAAGAATGTTGAAAGGCTTGGGAATGCCGCCGCCCGTTGCAGTTGAATTTGTTTTTTATCAATCAAGAGTTTTTGTGAAATTAATTTGTAATCAATGTTTGAACGTACATCAATAGAATCCGTCAGGGTTGAAATCAAACCTTCGAACTGCGCCGTTTGGATAAGATTTTCAAGGTTGTCTGTTAACAAAATTTCTTTTTCTAAGGGATAGCCCATTTGAAATTTTAGCGACATTAAGGCCAATTCTTTAGATTGTTTAATTTGGTTGTAGGCATCTTGTGTGTTGTATTGTATAAGTTTTAATTGCTCTACATCCAATTCTTCAATCAACCCTTCTTTGTGTAATTGTTCGGTTTCAAATACACTGCGGTTTACAATCTTCAGCGATGAATCTAAGATACGTTCAGATTCTGCGGCAATCAAAGCCAGGTAATAGGATTTATACACCTGTTCTTTTACATCACGATCTGTTTTTATTTTTTGTTGTTTTGTTAGTTCCAAAAATGTTTTAGCCGTTTGAATGCCGATAAAGTATTGCCCGTTTACAACCAACATGGATGCTGTTGCTGATGCATTCATGCTGTTTAATGGTGCGGCATTTATAGCTACAAATTCGTTTGGATTTGGATTAGGTCCTAATACGTTGGGAAAAATAAACACAGGTGGTTTGATGTTGTAATTGTATTGTGCATTTCCATTGATTTGCACCAAGCCCGAACCAATATTTTCATTGATAAGATGGCGCCCCTTTTCAATATCTTTTGATGCATTGATGGAATTTACATTGTTTTGCAACGCGTATTCAATGGCTTCTTGCAGGCTGAATGTAGTTTTGTTATTTTGTGAATGTGTCTCTAAGAATACCAAACTTAACGAGAGCACGCATAAAATTTTTTTAGAGGTACGCATAGCAGTTATTTACTTAATCCCATTTTTTTTATTTGCACATCAATGTATTCGTTGCCTTTCTCGCTGGCAATGCCCCGTATGTGGTAATAAAAAAGTTCCAGATACAAGGTTTTAAAGTCAAATTCTTTTTCACCAAATTGGTCTGTCTCAAAGATTAGGTTCACCAGATTGGTGTACGCTATGGCAATGATTCGGCTGTTTAAATTGTTTCGGTATAAGCCTTCTCTTTTACCACGATTCAAATTTTCTTCAACACACGAAGGAATGTATGAGCGTTTAAAATCTTCATATTTCTTCCAGGCCTCTGGATAATATTTGCGAAGTTCAAAAAGTACCATAGTTTTCATTTCGCCTAATTCTTTCGTGTTTTTGGCGTATATCTCAAATATTTCATCTATGGCATTGAGTTTTTTTGCAAAAATTGCATCCATCTGTTCTTTGTGGTAATCCAAATATCCGGATACCACTTTCATAATTAAATCTTTCTTGTCTTTGAAGTACACATAGAGTGTTTTTTTCGACATACCCAGCTCCCGGGCTATATCTTCCATGGTTACACTTTTTACGCCATAGCGTAAAAATAACTGATGACAAGCGGAAATTATTTGTATATGTTTTTCTTCCGACATAGTGGGTGCAAAGGTAAATAGGTAACCACGGAAACCAAAAAATGTTTTAAAGTTTCCAAAGTTTTTAAAAGAATTTAAGAATTTAGAAATATTTCACCCTACTTTTTAGCTGGCAAGCAACAATGATTTAATAAATCTGAGGGAATTATTGAAAATAATTATCATGCGGATTTTTGAATGCATTAGATTTAAAAGAGCGTGATGAATTCAACTTACCCCATATTATGATTAAAAAATTTATATCAGGCTGCTTGGTGCGGCTGTCCGTTACAAGTCCTCGGGGCTCAGCCACACATGGCATCGGGGTAGCGGTGTCTTCGTGCCCTCAGCCCCGCTACCCCGTGCCCTGTGGGCTTCGCCCCTGCGGGCTTTTCACTGCCATCCGCAGCAGTCTGCCTCTACGAGGCGGAGCAACACGTGTTAGCCCCTCTATTTCTGTATTTTAAAATATTCTAAATGACAATTTGGGTATAAAATAAAAAAGGCGTTCAGCATATTAAAAAAAATGCATGCCAAAATTAAACTATCGAAATCAGGGTTTTTAAATCTGCCAAGGTATTGGCTTCCTCTGCTTTTTTATCGGTACGCCAACGAGCAATTCTTGGAAAGCGTAGTGCCACCCCGGATTTATGTCGGGTACTTGGTTGTATGCCTTCAAAGGCCAATTCAAATACCTGCACCGCTTCTACACTGCGTACCGGTCCAAATTTTTCAATTGTATGTTGTTTTATCCATCGGTCTAATTGCAAAATTTCTTCATCTTTCAACCCGGAATATGCTTTGGCTATGGGAACCAATTTTCGTTGTTCGTCCCATACAGCAAATGTGTAATCAGTGTATAAACCAGCTCTTCTTCCATGCCCGGATTGCGCATAAATCATCACAGCATCAATGGTAAACGGATCTACTTTCCACTTCCACCAGCCTCCTTTTCTTCTTCCAGTACCATATACCGAATCGCGATGCTTTAGCATCAAACCTTCGCTCCCTTTTTCTGCTGATCGTTGTCTTTCTTGCAACAGAGATTCCCAAGAATCAGCAAAATATAATTCAGAGAGTTTTAATGTATTGGCATTGCATTGATGAACTAATTCTTCTAATAATTTTTTTCTTTTCACCAAAGGTTCATTTCGAATATCCATACCCTGATGTTCCAATAAATCATAGGCCATCAGTATCACTGGTATTTCTTGCAACAGTTTTTTGCTGAGGGTTTTTCTGCCCATCCGCTTTTGTAAAAATTGAAAAGACAGGGGTTTATTATTTTGCCAAGCTAAGATCTCTCCATCAATCACGGTGCCTGATGGAAGTTGAGATACCAGCGAATGAAATTCCGGATAGCGATCGGTAACCAACTCTTCGCCTCGTGTCCAAACATAAAGTTGGCCATTTCGCACAATCAATTGTGCCCGAATGCCATCCCATTTGTGTTCTGCCAGCCAAGCAGAAGGGTTTTGCTGGATTTGTGAACTATCTTCCAGTGCATACGCCAAAAAAAACGGATAGGGTTTAGAAAGATGATCAGTGGCTTGAGGCTGCAGAATTAGTTGCTGAAATGTGGTGGTTCTAGGGTCCCAATTTCCCATCAAGCGGTGGGCGATGATATTTTCTTCCAGTTGAAATGCTTTTGAAATTGCTTTTATAAGCAACCCTTGTGAAACCCCAATACGCAGGCTTCCGGCACTAAGCTTGTTAAACAAGAATCGTTCGGTTTTGCTTAGTTGCTTCCACAAGGTAATGACTGCTGCTTCTTTGGCTTCTTCTGAATCAAGAGACTGGATATGAAACACCTGTTGAATGGTGGTGGCCAATGAATTGGGTTGATGTGTTGGAACTTCCGGTTCGGGGATGATGCCAGCTAAGGTTTCGCCTAAATCGCCTACTGTATGCCAGGTAGCTTCCACCAACCATTGAGGCAAGCCGGCTGCACGAGCTGCCCAGTTTCTAAGTTGCGTGGTGTTGGCAATACGAGATGGTTTTCGTCCGGTAAATAACGCGATGATCCAAAGCCGGTCTTCATCAGAAGCATGAGAGAGGTATTCAGCCAAGAGATTGATTTTTTCCTGGGTTTTGTTGGTTTGATCCAAGGCTTCAAACAAATCGGCAAAGGCTTTCATACTTCTGTAATTTCAGTTTCAGGCTCATTTACTTGTTCGCCACGGAACTGTGTTTTAAGTACCGATGATTTAAGGCCTTGTTCGCAGAGCCAACGACTAAATAAATCGGTATAACCATGGGTTACCAACACCTGTTCTGCCCCGGTGGCTTGTATGGCTAAATTTAATCCATGCCAATCGGCATGGTCGCTAAGTACAAATCCGCGATCGGCAGCTTGCCAACGACGGGCACCTCGCATGGCCATCCATCCGCTGGCAACAGCCGTACGGTATGGCTCAAACCTTTTGAGCCACGGGCTACCTGCTGCTGATGAAGGGGCTATAACCAAAGCACCTTTGCACCAAGATGCATTAGGTAATTCGCTTACCCGGTAGGTTTGAGGCAAGACAATTCCGGACCTCCGGCAGGCTTCATTCATAGCATGTGTAGCCCCATGTACAATAATTGGTCCCAGAGAGTTGTCTAAATTTGCTAAAATACGCTGTGCTTTGCCCAAAGAATAAGCAAAAAGTACGGAACTGATTCCTTCGCTTTGGTTTTTTTTCCACCATTGTTGTATTTGCTGCATCACCACCGACTGGGTTTGCCATTGAAAAAAAGGCAATCCAAACGTAGATTCTGTGATGAACGTGTGGCAAGTTACCGGTTCAAAGGGCTCACAAATTCCGTCTGGCTGAGTTTTATAGTCGCCTGAAATAACCCACACCTCGCCTTTGTATTCCAAGCGTACTTGAGCTGAGCCAACTACATGGCCCGCCGGATGTAAAGAAATTGTTACACCGTTGATTGTAAAAGTTTCCTTATATTCTAAACCTTGCACAGCGATATTACCCAACCGGGATTTTAATATCGGAATACTCTGGTGGTGGCATAAATAATTTTCACTGCCTGATCGTGCATGATCTGAATGTCCATGGGTGATGATGGCTTTTTTTACAGCTTTCCAGGGATCAATAAACAAATCGGCTTGTGGGCAGTAAAGTCCATATTCGGTAAGTATTACCAAATCATCCATGAAATTAAAAACAAAAAACCAATAGAAAAGTTATTGGTCAACGATTATTTTACCAGCTCGGCATACAAAGCTGCTTTTTGCTCTTTCACCCTCGGGTCTAAAATGTATTCATCATAACTCATTTCTTTGTCAATAAATCCGTTAGGTCCAAGTTCAATGATACGATTGGCTAACGACTGGATAAATTCATGGTCATGGGTGGTGAAAAGCATGGTTCCCGGGAAATTCTTTAAGCCATTGTTGAAAGCGGTAATACTTTCCAGGTCGAGGTGGTTTGTGGGTTCATCCAAAATAAGGAAGTTGGCGTTTTGTAACATCATTCGGCTAATCATACACCGAACTTTTTCCCCTCCGGAAAGTACCTTGGCACTTTTTAAACTTTCTTCGCCAGAGAAGAGCATTCTGCCTAAAAATCCGCGGATGTAAGTTTCGTCTTTCTCTTTGGAATATTGGCGTAGCCAATCAATCAAATTATAGTCTGTTTGAAAATATTCTGAATTATCGTTGGGCAAATACGCTTTGGTGATGGTTACTCCCCACTCAAAGGTTCCGCTATCGGCTTTTTCTTCACCCATTAAGATTTTGTAAAGCATCGTACAGGCCAAGCTTTCTTTGGAAAGCACGGCTACTTTATCTCCACGGCGTAAAGTAAAAGACACATTATTCAGCAACGGTGTGCCGTCAATGAATTTGGTAAGACCTTCCACCCGAAGAATCTGGTCGCCGGCTTCACGTTCCTGAGTGAAAATAATAGCTGGATATTTACGATTGCTGGGCTGAATTTCTTCCACCTGTATTTTTTCCAACAATTTTTTACGGCTGGTAGCCTGGCGTGATTTTGAGGCATTGGCGCTAAACCGGGCAATGAACTCCATGAGCTCCTTGCGTTTTTCTTCTGCTTTTTTGTTTTGTTGTGCACGCTGGCGGGCTGCTAACTGGCTTGATTCATACCAGAAGGTGTAATTTCCGGTGTACATCTGAATCTTTTTAAAATCAATGTCAACAATGTGAGTACATACCGTATCTAAAAAGTGTCGGTCGTGTGAAACCACAATTACGACGTTGGGGAAGTTAATTAAAAATTCTTCCAACCACATAACGGTTTCTACATCCAAATCGTTGGTAGGCTCGTCCAACAACAAGATGTCCGGATTGCCAAACAAGGCCTGAGCCAGCAAAACTCTTACCTTTTCATTTCCGCTCAGCTCATTCATTTGCTTGTAGTGCAACTCTTCTTTAATTCCTACGCCGCTAAGCAGATTGGCTGCCTCACTTTCTGCGTTCCACCCCTCCATTTCAGCAAATTCAGCTTCCAGCTCAGCAGCTTTAATGCCGTCTTCTTCAGTAAAGTCAGCTTTAGCGTAAATAGCTTCTTTGGCCTGCATGATGTCCCACAACTTTTTGTGACCCATGATTACCGTTTGCAGTACCTGGTATTGGTCAAATTCAAAGTGGTTCTGTTTTAAAACGGCCATGCGGGCTCCGGGATGTATGGTAACACTCCCTTTGGTAGGTTCAATTTCGCCGGAGAGAATTTTCAGAAAGGTGGATTTTCCGGCTCCGTTGGCGCCAATTACACCATAACAATTACCGGGAGTAAACGTAAGGTTTACATCTTCAAAAAGTACTCGTTTGCCGAATTGCAACAAGAGGTTATTTACTGAAATCATGACAGGAATTTGGTAAGTGGAGTGCAAAAGTACACTTTTTCAGGCAGAGTATTGCAGGTTTTGTGTTACTTTTTTGTGTAGCTGTTGGTAGTTTTTATTTCAGCTTTTAACTGATTAAGTATGCTAAACAACCCAAAATATGCCCGATTAATATACAAGATATGGCGTGACCCCCTTGCAGCACTATATTTTCGAGCTTCCGGCGAGGAACCAATCTTTTCTCCCTGCTCCATTATTTCGCGGATGTAGCTGTCGTTTCCAAAATCAAACGCATCTGATTCAAACGGTTTTTTCAGATAGCCCAACATCAACTGAAACGTTTTAGTAAAGAATCTTATCTCTTCTTCGCTGCTCTGATCATTTAGAATCTCTACCTCTTTTAACCTACGAGCCATGGCATCGGCATTGTGAAAATTTTCATCTTCAAGCAAAGCAAAATACCGATGATAAAAATCTTCTGGAACCGATTTAACACAACCAAAATCTATAATTCCCAACTTGTTTTCAGGCGTAACAAAAAAATTACCGGGATGAGGGTCTGCATGCAATAAACGCAAATGATGCATTTGAAAGTCATAAAAATCCCACAGGGCTTGACCAATAAGGTTTCTTACATCTTGGGGCGTCTCTGATTTTAAAAATTCTACCAACGGAGTTCCATCCACCCAGTCCATCACAATCACCCGGTCCGAACTCCATTCCGGATAATAGGTAGGAAAATGAAGGTTGGGAAGGTGGCTGCACTTTTCTGCAATAAACATGGAATTTTTAACCTCTGCACGATAATCGGCTTCTTCCAGCAACTTTGTTTGAATTTCGTCAAAATACGGTTTGATGTCAGATTCTTTTACATTCATCAATCGTAGGGCAAAAGGCTTTACCAGTTTTAAATCAGAAACCACACTGTCTGCTACGCCCGGATACTGAATTTTTACGGCCAGCTTTTTCCCGTTTTTAGTAGCCCAATGCACTTGCCCAATAGAAGCCGCATTCACTGCTTTTTCTTCAAATGTATCAAACAGCTCATAAGGCGATTTCCCGATGGTACGCTTAAAAGTTTGTACAATCAGTGGCCCGGATAACGGGGTGGCTTTGTACTGCGCTTTTTGAAATTCCTGAATATATTCGGTGGGCAATAAGCTTCGGTCCATGGCCAGCATTTGTGCCATTTTTAAAGCACTGCCTTTGAGTTCGCTCATCGCCTGGTAAATATCTTTTGCGTTGGCCTTATCTAATTCCGATTTATCGGTTGTAGGGTCAAATGCCTTTTTTACATAATAACGAATGTAGTTGCTTCCCACTTTGGCTCCGGTACCAATAAAACGGGTAGCCCTGGCTACTTTGGAAGTGGGTATTTTATCCTGTGAATTATTTACTTCCATATCTGCTGAAAAATGAATTTACCCAATTCCGCTCCAGAGTCAACTCCATTTCGAGTGATTAAATCCATTTGAAAATTAACGGATTTCTCAATGAATTCATCCGTCTTTTCAAATGAATCGCTGGTATCGTTTACCCAAAATTTAATCAGTGTCAAAAGGTGCATCCAGGCGGCATCGGCATAAATACGGTGAATGCCAAAGCGTGAAGGAATTTCTCCCGAGCCTACCCCTTCGTTAATTAACGCATTAAAATGTTCTTTTACGGTATTTTTAAATCGGTGAAAAACATAGACATCTTTTAGCCTAAAACCTGAAAAACGCCATGTTACAAAACTACGTACCGATAAAAGCTGTTGGGTAAAACCGAAGCAAAATGCCAGGTATTTTTCACGTACTGAATATGTTGAATAAGCTTCTGTAGAAGTTACTGTTTGAATGATTTGTTCTGTCCAAGTTTGCCAAATATGATCTTCCAGCACCGATAGCGAAGCATACTGCTTATAAAATTCAGTTTCCTTAATTCCGGCTATTTTACAAAATGCAGCTACTGTTGCCGGCTTACGACCATGTTCAGAAACATACGATATGTATTGCTCAAAAATTTCCATCATCAATTTTTTAATACAATATAAATAACTAATGCATGGCAAGCGAATTTTGTTTGGGTATTTTCAGTATTTTTCAAATGCTTTAACATTATCAAAGATTTATATTTTAATCGCACAAGCCAAAGTAAGAATATTTACCTGTGCAGCACCCCCATCCACCAAGCATTGGGCTGCTGACTCAAGGGTAGATCCGGTAGTAACCACATCGTCTAACAATACTACGCGTTTGCCACGAATTTCTTCGGGCTTATGCAATGCAAAAATATCTTTTACATTTTCCCATCGTCCAATTCTACTTTTTCGGGTTTGTGAAGCTGTATTTTCGGTGCGATACAAATTATTGTTCAGTAAAATAATTCCTGTAGAAGCAGCCAATCCTTCTCCCCAAACATCACTTTGATTATATCCCCGTTTTTTAAGTTTGAGCGGATGCAACGGAATAGGGATTAAATAATCCATACCATCCAAGACGTGATCTTGACTGAGTACATGACCGTATAACATACCAAGCTGTCGGGCTAAGTTCTGATTACCTTTGTATTTAATGGCGTGCAGCATGGATTGCACCCTGCTTCCTTTATCAAAATATAGGTAGGATGCTGCCATTCCAACATCCACTCTTCCACGAAACAACTTCCAAATAGGATTTTGCGGATCGCGATGGAAATGGGTTTGAGGAATTTCAAGCAAGCAAGCCAGGCAAATTTCTTGTTCCCCTTTTACAAGTTTTTGACCGCAGCCTGCGCAGGTATGCGGATAGATTAGCCCGGTGAGGTCTAACCATCCTTCTTTGCTTTCCTGCCAGATGCGACGAAACATAGGCTGTTTGGATGTATTTACATGTTTTTGAAATATACATAAAAATTCATTATAAAATAGTTCAATGAGATAAAATTTAAATAGGACATTAAAAAATGTTTTTAGCTAAAACCTAAATATGCAAGGGTTAAGTAAAATTTTTTATTGAAAACGCGACACTGCGTCTCTGCGAAAAATAATAAAACCACCCTGTACTTATCGATACCCTGTTTTTCCATCGGCTCTTCTTCGTCGCATGTATGCCCCGTACGATTCTACAGGAATAAAATATTCGGTAAATTCATATTCACTTAGTCGTTCTTCTTTATCATTTATTACAATGTATGGTTTTAAAGAATTGCTATGATTATCTTTTTTAAAACGATAGGCTACCCCGGCATGAAAACACAAATAATCTTTGATGCAATAGGCTTTGGGATGGCGCGGAAATAATAAAATAAAAGGTATTCCAAGGATAGGGGTTAAAAAAAACAACAACAAAAAAGCTCCCCACCATCCACACTTTCTGAACGACCCTATGGCTTCGGCCATAATAACAACAGCCATAAAATAGATAAGCGGAAAAGCTTCCATACCTTGTTATTAAACCATGATTATCAAAAAATGTTTTTTAAACCTACTACCTGTAAATAATATTACACTATTGTCCGAAATAAAATTTAATCTCCATGTTTTTAATAGAATTTTTTATTATCAAGCTGCCTATGGGGCTGTCCGTTCCAAGTCCTCGGGGCTCAGCCACACAGGGCATCGGGGTAGCGGTGTCTTCGTGCCCTCAGCCCCGCTACCCCGTGCCCTGTGGGCTTCGCCCCTGTGGGCTTTCCACTTCCATCCGCAGCAGACGGGGAAACGGGTGAATCCGCCCCTACGAGGCGAAGGAACATGCGCCCCCCCTCCAATAAAAATTTGAATAAAAATGTTATTCCGTAAAATAATAAAAAATAGCTGAGATGAACATTTTAATAAAGTTCATCTACTTTAAGTTTCAGAAATTTTCTTACAGATAGGTAGGTGCTAAGATAGCTAATCATAACTCCCAGCCCCGCTATTAAACCAAATAATATCAATAAGTATCCCCAGTCGGTTATTCCAAGCGAATAATCAAATCGTTGCGACAAGTAAATGATTAGTACTGTTAACAAAATAATGGCTAATAAACCGGCTATGAAACCTTGAAGAATACCGGTTATTAAAAAAGGTTTTCTGATAAATGAGGCTGTGGCTCCAACTAATTGCATGGTTTTAATGGTAAATCGCTTGGAATAGATGGCTAGCCGAATGGTGTTGTTAATGAGTGCTACCATGATTATTCCCAGTAATAAACTAATGCCTAGTAAAATCCATTGAATTTTTTCGGTATTGGCATTTACATCCCGAATGAGGTTTTCATCTTTGCTGATACCGCGTATCCATTCACCGTAATCATCCAAAATTTTGTTTTCGATGAAATTCATGCTTTCAACATCAGTAAATTCAGCTTTCAGGGTTAATTCAATGGTGTATCCCAGGGGATTGAATCCAAGGACGGTGGTAGGGTCTTCGTTCCAGGTTTTTTTAAATTCTTCCAATGCTTCATCTGGTGTAATTAATACGGCCCGTTTAGTAAACTCCCGGGTTTGAAGTCCCATTCGGATTTCTTCTGCTGTTTCGCCATCTGTTTCACTGTTTAGGCCAATTTGCAGTTTCAGATTTTCCTTCACGTAGGTGGTGAGTTTTCCGGCAGATAGCAAAATGGTGCCAATTAATCCCAATACAAAAAGCACCAAGGTAATACTAACTACCGAGGTAATGTATGCCATGCGTAATCTTCGCCGGTTAAATTGTTCTTCCCTCTTTCCCATAAGGCAAATTTCGTAAATTGGGTCTTCCTGCAATGCAGTCAACGAGTAAATTCTATTCACAAGGTTGTTCACAATTTTGGCCACTCATGGGCTATTTGTATATTCGATAGATGGCTTTGCATTACGATATTCTCATTGCCGGAGCTGGTCCTGCAGGCACCACAGCGGCTTTACATTTGCTAGGGAGTGGACTGCAGATTTTATTGTTAGACAAAGCTGTTTTTCCGAGGGATAAAATTTGTGGTGATGCATTGAGTGGAAATGTGTGTTTTGAGTTAGAAAAACTTGGATTACATTATACTTTTAAGTTTGACCAATTGCCACGCGTATTGCCAACACAAGGCATTCGATTTGTATCTCCTCAGGGAAAAGCATTAGACATCAGGCTTAAAAAAACTCGCAAGGCATTACATGCTCCGGGATATATCGCATCACGGGTTGACTTTGATTATTTTTTGTGGCAGCAGGTTAAGCAGGCTGGGCATGTGGAAATGCTGGAAGAAACTACTGTGCTTAAGGCAGATTTTTTTCCTGATAAAGTGAATGTTTTTACGAATCGAGGTGTTTTTTCAGCTTCGCTGGTAATTGCTGCTGATGGGGCACATTCTGTATTTGCAAAGCAATTGGGATATAAATTGGATAAAAAACATCATAGTGCCGGGCTAAGGCAATATTATGAAGGAGTAACAGGATTTGCAGAGGGTTCGCTCATTGAATTGCATTTTATTCAAAATATTTTACCCGGTTATTTTTGGATATTTCCAATGACGGGTGGTAGAGCCAATGTGGGTATTGGTATGTTGAGTGAAGCTATATCCAAACAAAAAATTAATCTAAAACAAACCTTGCAAAACATCATTCAAAGGCATCCGACAATCAGTAGCAGGTTTAAGAATGCAAAGGCACTAGAAGAGCCGAAAGGTTATGGACTACCTCTTGGTTCCAGGAGATTGCCGGCATCGTCGCATCGTTTGCTGCTTACCGGAGATGCTGCTTCGTTGATAGATCCGTTTACTGGAGAAGGCATTGGCTATGCCATGACATCCGGAAGGTTGGCAGCCGAAACGATAAAATCTATCAATATCAATGATTATTCAGAAGATTCTCTAAAAAATTACGATCGGTTGTTGTGGAGTAAAATTGGAACGGAATTATCTACCAGCTATCAATTGCAAAAACTACTGAGTTATCCATGGCTTTTTAATCGCGTGGTGAATAAGGCCAATCGGCAAGAAGCATTGCATGAACTGATACGACAAATGATAGAAGAGCCTGATCGAAAAAAAGCCTGGTATAATCCTTTGTTTTACCTGCGGTTTATTTTTTAATGATTACTTTCTAAAAAATTTTGAATAATCTGGTAAATGTCTTTTTTTGATTTCTCAAGACGGTCATTTAAAATCAGCGTATCGAAATATTTATAGTCATCAATTTCTGTAAAAGCTTTTTGTACTCTTTTTCTTATCACTTCTTCTGATTCTGTGCCCCGTTTTTTTAATCGCTTTTCCAGCATATCGATGGAAGGAGGCATGATAAATATCGAAAGTGCTCGATTACCAAAAATCTTTTTCAGGTTTATTCCTCCTTTTACATCTACATCAAATACTACGTGGTGATTCTTTTTCCAAATTCGTTCAACTTCCGATTTCAAGGTACCATAAAAACTACCGTTATATACTTCTTCCCATTCTATCAATGCATCTTGTTGAATAAGTTTTTTGAATTCATCTGTAGAAATAAAGTAATAATCTTTTCCATGCGTTTCGTGTGGCCGAGGGGAGCGTGTAGTGGCTGAAACAGAAAATTCAAGTTGCGGAAAAGATTGTAATATGAATTTAGATAACGTGGTTTTACCGGATCCGCTGGGGGCTGAAAATATGATGACTTTTCCTTCCAACTTATAATACGTTCAATACTTGTTCTTTAATTTTTTCCAGCTCGTCTTTCATGTGCACTACAATGCGTTGTATTTGTGCATCCGATGCTTTAGAGCCTAACGTGTTGATTTCGCGCCCCATTTCTTGGCTAATAAAGTTAAGTTTTCTTCCATTAAACCCATCGGCTTGCATGGTTTCTTTAAAATAATTGCAATGGCTTTTTAATCGTACTTTTTCTTCTGAAATATCTAATTTTTCCAAATAATAAACGATTTCCTGCTCGAAACGGTTTTTGTCAGTTTCCGATTCTTTCACCACTTCCAACATCGATTTTCTTAACTTTTCGCGAAGTTTTTCTGTTCTATTGATTTCAAAGGGTGTGGTTTCTTCTAAGTATTTTTCAATCGTTACTACATGGGCTTCAAGCGCTTTCATGAGTGAAGCTCCTTCGGCACGTCGAAAATCCATGCAACGGGTTAATGCTTCAGTAATCAAGGATTTGATTTCATTCCATGTTTCTTCGCTAATTGTTTCTTCTGAAGTTTTAACTACTTCCGGCAAACGGAAAATGAGTTGCATCCAGTCTGTTTCAGGGATTTGTAAAGTGGCAGAAAGTTCTTTCAGTTGTCTGTAATACGATTTAACGAGTGATTCGTTAATGGCGAAGCTGGTATTTTCTGCTAAGTCTTCCTGCAATATCCAAAAGTCAACTTTACCCCGGTCAAGAATTTGGGCAATCAGGCTTCGTATTTCTGATTCATGTTCACGAAATGCGTATGGGTATTTAAGATTCAGGTCAAGCGACTTGCTGTTCAACGAACGCACTTCCACCGTATATTTTTTTTTATTGATTTCACGGCTTGCCTTGCCATATCCTGTCATGGAATATATCATACTCAATTACTCTATGTAAATTAAGAAATAACATTCATTGCTTTTCCTACTTTAATAAAGGCAGCAATGGCTTTATCCAAATGTTCTTTGGTGTGTGCAGCAGAAAGTTGAACACGAATACGCGCCTGACCTTTGGGTACTACTGGATAAAAGAAACCAATTACATAAATACCTTCTTCAAGTAAGGCATCGGCAAATTCCTGAGAAAGCTTTGCATCATAAAGCATAATAGGAACGATGGCTGAATCACCGTCTTTAATGTCGAAACCAGCTTTTTTAATTTCCTGTTTGAAATAACGGATATTTTCTTCCAGGCGGTCGCGTAATTCAGTGGTTTCGCTCAACATATCAAATACGGCAATAGAAGCGCCCACAATATGTGGAGCTAAGGAGTTTGAGAAAAGGTAAGGGCGTGAACGCTGGCGTAGCATTTCAATAATTTCTTTTTTTCCGGTGGTAAACCCGCCCATAGCTCCACCTAAAGCTTTCCCTAAGGTGCCGGTAATGATATCTACCCGGTGCATTACATTTTTAAGCTCTACCGTTCCTCTGCCAGTTTTACCGATAAATCCGGTAGCATGGCTTTCATCTACCATTACTAATGCATTGTATTTTTCAGCTAAATCACAAATTTTATCTAGAGGAGCTACAAAACCATCCATTGAAAATACTCCATCCGTTACAATGATGCGAAACCGATGTTTTTGTGCTTCTTTGAGTTTTTCTTCCAAATCCTGCATGTCGCAATTTTTATAACGGTAGCGATGTGCTTTGCATAAACGCACGCCATCAATGATGGAAGCATGGTTTAATTCATCTGAAATAATTGCATCTTCTTCTCCAAATAGTGGTTCAAATACACCCCCATTGGCATCAAAGCAAGCTGCATACAGGATAGTATCTTCTTGACCGAGAAATTCAGCAATCTTGCGTTCTAATTCTTTATGTATATCCTGTGTACCGCAAATAAAACGTACACTCGACATGCCATATCCATGCTTATCTAAGGTTTTATGTGCCGCTTCTATCACCTTAGGGTGTGAAGAAAGTCCAAGATAATTGTTGGCACAAAATATTAATACTTTCTTTCCGTTTTGCAGCGTTACCTCCGGGCCTTGCTCGCTGGTAATAATTCGTTCACGTTTAAATAAACCTGCTTCTTCTATGCATTGAAGTTCTTGAGTAAGGTGTTGTTTGAATGCTCCGTACATAATACAATGCTTGATGGATACAAAAGTACATTTATTCATGAATGCTGAAAATAAAAAAGCCCTGACCGGCAGGGCTTTTTTATAAGTTCATTGTTTTGATTAATTGGGAGTAGCATTTACAAAATCCCAATTTGCACCGTTTTTTTTCCAGATAATACTAATTACTTCCAGTTCATTAACTTTCCAATTTGACTCTAATGGCACTACATATCCTTTATGAAAAATATCACCAGCAGATGCGCCACTTGTAGTAATAGTTTCACCCCATGGATCTTCACCGGCAAAGCCTAACAATACCTTGTGGTGTTCAAATTCATTGATGTAATTGTCTCCTACTTGTTGTGGTGCAATTACTTTTTTAGCAATTAAATAGACTCCCATTTTATATTCCCCACTTAAGTTGCTAAATGCTTTGGCATAGGCATTTATATTTATTTTACCTGAATTAGCGCCACCACCTACAGTCCAATGCACCCCTGTGCCTATGGTAGGAGTGGTTGATATAATTGAATTAATTTCATTAGAGGCTTGACCTAAGTTTTGATCTACATAAGTGTTATTTGCTACAAAAGTGGGGGTACCATTGTAGTCCCATCGGGCTGAAAAAGCATCATATACCGGAGAATTTCGAGGAGTAGTTAAATCATCATTCGTTTGTATAGTAAATGCTACAATATTTCCTTTATTATTTTCATAAAATTGATTGAAAGCATTCATGCCAAAACTCCCACATGCAAAACACCAGGTTGCCGTGTATTTAAAAAACATACCATTTTGTTTAGTAGGAATAATTACACAACTACCATCATCAACATTAGCCGATGGATTGAAGTTAACAGCATCAGCATTTAAGCAGCCTCTTATAGGTTCTGAATTGTTTTCGGGAGCACAGGATGTTAAAAATGTAATTACTGTTACAATTATAACATTTACAATTGATTTATTAGTTTTCATACAATTTTTTTGTAAATTAAAATAAAAATTTTTAAAAAAACAATTTATTTAACGTAGTCGTTGTTCCACATATTCAGGAATTTGTTTTTCTTTTTTTTGCTCCTTCATTTTGGCGATGTACTGATTGTAATTTTCTTTGGCCTTTTCTTTGTCTTTTTTACCATAATATGCATCACCTATCAGCAGCCACCAGGCAGGTTTTTGCGGGAACCATCGAATGTATGATGTAACTAATGTTAGGGTTTGGTCATATTGCTTCGCTTCGTTGTAATAATTCAGATATTCCGAAAGTATTTCAGAAAAATCATCGAACTTAAGACCATATAAATCTTTTCCAAATTTTGATTTCAATTCGTTTTCTGTTTTAATTTTCTCCAACCATGCCCAACCTTGGTAAGTAAAAATGGTTTGTATGAACGATGCGGCTTCTTTAAATTTTCTTTTTCCCGCTTCTTCTTGTGCTTTGGTTCTGGCGACCTGGAGAAGCTTTACAGCTACTTCTTCGGTATTGATATAAGCCTCCGGATATTTTAATGAATCGTATGTGGCCATGGCTTCTTTGGGTTTTTGAAGTTGCAAAAGCTTTTCAGCCCGGGCTTTGATGGCCGGAGAAATATCACTGCGTTCTTCCTTTTCATAGAATGCGCTTTCATTTTTCCAGGAAAATATTCCGCAGATGATTTCCGTTTTACCGGGAACAGATGAGCATAGTTCAATACCTTTTTCTGGCAAATAGTTACAACGAACAAAATTTTCCGGATAAAATGTAAGCTGGTGTTTTATTTTCTCTAAAAAAATTACTTCCTCATCGTTTACTTCTCCATAAAGCATCAACTCTTTGGTGTTTTTATTGTAGCCTATACAAGCTGCCCGATATTTTTTTGAAAACATTTTAATCCCATTGCTCTGCACCGGAATGATGGTAATATGAGAAGGCATGTCCGTTTTTTTAATTGCCGTTTGAGCCGTGGTAATTAAACTTAACAAAACGAAGGTCATCGTTAAAAAAGTCATTCTTTTAAACATACATTACTTGTTTTTGAGTATTGAAGAAATGCAAACATTATCAAAGGTAGGAATCTTCCTGTTTTTTTGTTGATAATTTATAGCTGTTTCATTACAAGAATTAAAAATGATTTTTGATATTTATCCACATCATGCCAAAGTTAAAGATATACAAAGCATCTGCCGGATCAGGAAAAACATTTCAGTTGGTAAGGGAGTATTTGTTGATTGTGTTTAATAATCCGGATGATTTTCAGCATGTGTTGGGGGTAACCTTTACCAACAAGGCTACCGGAGAAATGAAAAGTCGGATATTAGAGGAGCTGGACAAGCTTTCGTCGGGGAAGCCCTCTGAACATTTGCATGCATTGATGGAGCATTTTAAAAAACCGGAAGCTTGGATTAAACAACGAGCTACCGTGTTGTATAGTCGGGCACTTCATCAGTATCATGAATTTCACATACAAACCATTGATAGTTTTTTTCAGCGAATTATTCGTGGATTTGCACGCGATATTGGGCTTACTGCCGGTTTTAACTTAGAGTTAGATACCGATACTGTACTAAATATATGTATTGAGGATTTGATGAATGAATTGCAGGAAGATAGCGAGCATGGAGATTGGTTGATTCGTTTTGCAGAGCAGCGTATAGAAGACAATAAGCATTGGGATTTGCAAAGCGAATTATTTAAGTTTTCAAAAGAAGTATTCAAAGAAAAATTTTCCGCCATAGCCGATGATATCATTGCATTTGTTGAAGATAAAAACAAAATGAAAGCCTTATTTTCTACCATTCGTTCGCAGGTGAATGATTTTGAAAAAAAAATGGATGAGTTAGGGACGAAAGGATTGGAAATTATAGAGGCATATCATTTGGAAATTGAAGATTTTAGTTATGGGAAATCTGGATTTGCTTCAGTTTTTCAGAAAGTTAAAAATCAAGATTTTGATTTTGGCACAAGAATATTAGGCGCTCCGAATAATGAAAATGCCTGGTATTCAAAATCCAAATCAAAAGAAATTATAGAAAAAATTACGAATGTATATCCACTACTTAATCCCGTTTTATGTGAAATTATTGATTTGTACAAGCAAGAAGGCAAGGTTTATTTTGCTGCTCATAATGCTCAAAAATATTTGTATCAATTAGGAGTATTATCGTTGATTTTACAATATATCCGAAAGTACAGAGATGAGCAGGATGTAATTTTAATGCCTGATACGGCGCCGTTAATTCATCAGATTGTAAAGCACAATGAGGAAGCTTTTATCTATGAAAAAACCGGAACCTATTTTCATCATTTTTTGCTGGATGAGTTTCAGGATACCTCCGAGCTTCAATGGGAAAACTTTAAACCCCTTATCAGTAACAGCATTTCGCAAGATTATGTGAGTTTATTAGTAGGCGATGTAAAGCAATCCATTTATCGGTTTCGAAACGGTGATTGGCGATTGTTGATGTACAAAGCCCAGCAAGATATTCCATATTCGGAGGTTATCTCCATGGATACCAACTACCGTAGCGCCGAAATGATTGTACGGTTTAACAATACGCTATTTTCCCTTATTCCACCCATGTTAGGCGAAGGGTTTAAAAAATTATTTCAGTGTGCAGGTGTTGATTCGGAAGTTCCCGGTTGGTTTGAATTAGCGTATGCAAATCAAGCCCAGCGATTTAACCCCAAAAACGGAAAAGGGTATATACTGGCACAAAAGTTTCTAAAAGATAAAGAATCAAATAGCCCTGAACCTGCATTAGATGCCATGATTTCGATAATTCAAGATGCCTTGTCACGTGGGTATGGTTTGCGAGACGTAGTGATTTTATGTAGGAAATATAACGATGTGGAAAAGGCTTATGATTATCTCTCAACCTATGGTAACCCAGAATGGAAAATTGTATCTGAAAAATCGTTGCAATTAAAGAATAATGGCTATGTTCGGATGATTTTTTCGGCTCTCAGATGGTTAGCCTATCCGCAGGATTTGATTTCAAGGGCAAACTTGATTACAGAAGTTGCAAAATATAAGTTAAAAGTTTCAGATCAAGCATTATGGAATAATATTCAAAACCCACCGCCATTGCTTAATGATTTTTTTGAGGATGCTGAAAACATTCGCCAGATGGTGATATTGGATGCTATAATTAGAATTCATGAATTGTTTGATGTTGCTGGATTATTTGATCGAAATGAAGATGTAATTTTTTTTCAAACACTGTTGGATGAGGTGATAGAGTTTATGAGAACCGGCGACCATACATTGGCAGCCTTGGTAGATTGGTTGGATGAAGCGGGTCTGGAAAAATCTTTACAACAATCAGAATCAATGAATGCCCTTCGCATTCTTACTATACACAAATCAAAAGGTTTAGAATTTCCTATAGTGATTATCCCATTTTTTAATTGGTCATTAAATCATGAAAATAATACGAATAATATTCTTTGGGAAAAACCCCCGGTTGAATTGGGTTGGGAAGTGCCTGTGATTCCATTATCATATAATTCTAAACTTACAAAATCATACTTCGCTGAGCATTATCTCAATGAGCGTTTTGCTGCTTCCATGGATGCGTTGAATTTAATGTATGTGGCGCTTACCCGGGCAAAAAATGAATTGTATCTGTTTGTACAGGTTAATTCAGAAAGTGATAATAAAAATGAAGACAATTTGCCTAAAAATGTGGGGGAATTGCTATTTGATAGCATAAAAAGTAAAACAGAAGTAAATGACTCAAGAAATTTATTTGTTTCGCTTTATTCTAATTTTTCTGAATCTGAAATGGTTTTAGAATTAGGTGAAAAAGTTGGTTCGAATGAAGAAAAAAAGAAAACGGAAGAATCCTTTTTACAACATGATTTTTTAATGAAACTTCCCTGGAAAAAATTATCTGTTCAATCACTTTCTGCAAATTATCTGGATGCCATAGGTGAAGAACGAAGAAAAGGAATTGTTATTCATCAGTTACTGTCGAAGTTGAGGCACATGGATGATTTTCAGCGACTCATTGCTGAAGTTACAATGTATGGACCTGATGCCGGTTGGATAGCAGAGGAGTTAATTCAATTAAAAAATGAATTTACATCGCACCCATTATTGCATACATGGTTTGATAGTAAGCTTGACGTAATGACAGAGCAATCTATAATTGCTTCGGATGGAAAAACATATCGTCCGGACCGAATTATTAGAACAGCGAATGAAATCGTGGTAATTGATTTTAAAACCGGAGAACAACATCCTGAATACTTGCAGCAGGTGAAGCAATATAAAACCATTTTGCAAAATATCTATCAAGAAACGGTGAACGCTTATTTGATATATATTTCTCCTTTACAGGTGATTGAAATAGAATAATGATGCAACCTTTTTTACAAGATATAGCCGATGCATTGATGAAATTTACTCCGCATGAGTTGGAGAAAATCATCGTGCTTTTCCCTAATCGTCGTGCCATTCAGTTCCTTAAATCCAGGTTGATTGTCAGCGCCCATGGTCAATCGTTTATTTTACCTAAAATGCAGGCAATTGATGATTTTGTTGCTTCGTTAGTGCCATTTGCTATAGCCGATGCTGTTTCCATGAATGCTACATTGTTTACTATTTTTAAACGATTGGGCATTCATCATGAATCGTATGACTTATTCTTTAGTTGGGGGGAGATGTTGGTTCGTGATTTTGATGAGTTGGATAAGTATTTGGCAAATCCTGATCAGGTATTTCGTATGTTGCTTGGCGAAAAAGAAATTGCAGGCCAGTTTGCCTATTTAGACGAAGAACAAATCAAAGCCATTCAACATTTTTGGAGCTCCTTTAATCCGAATAAACTCAGTAAAGAGCAGGAATTATTTCTGGCTTTATGGAAATCGTTGCCAAAAATATATCAACAATTCAATCATGAGTTGAGTACTTCCGGTAGAACCTATATGGGGCATGCTTACCGGTTATTGGCAGAAAATCCGGCTTCTTATTTTAATTATCAAATTCATCCTAAAACCAAGTTTATTATTGCCGGATTTAACTGGATAACTCCAGCGGAAGCAGCTATTTTTACTTATTTAAGAAAACATTACGATATTTCTTTTTATTGGGATGTGGATGTCCATTATACCGAACCGGTGATTCATGAAGCAGGGTATTTTTTTAGAAAATACAGTTCACGTTTCCCCTCCAAGTTACTCCCAAGGAACAGTATTAATGTATTTAATAAATCCGTTACTTTTTACAATTGTTCGAAGTTTTTAGCGCAAGCGCAGCAAGCAGCACAGGTTATTCGCTCTATTCAACATAAAGATGAAACCATTGCCCTGATTCTTCCTGATGAATCTCGGCTACCTGTGGTTTTAGCTGCTTTGGCCGAGCTGGAAGAGTTGAATGTAACCATGGGGATTCAAATTAAAAATTCACAAGCTGCATCTTTTGTATCGCAATGGTTAGAATTATTGCTTTTTGCTCGTAAAGAAGGCGAGGAGTATTATTATCATATAACCCGTTTAAATCATTTCATCCAACATCCCCTTATTATATCCATGCTGGGGGAGGTGGGTTTAAATAATTGGAATAATATCATAAAAAATCTTACTGAAAATATTTTTGCTATAAATCATTTTCCGGAATGGATGAAACCTTTGCAATATATTCTCACTCCACCGGCTGACGGAATACGTCTGCTTGTTCAGCTCAAAGAATTTTTCCACAATTACATTCAAAGGGTAGCTGCCAATCAGCATTTATCTGAAGAAGCAAATAAAAATAATATTCAGGGAAATTTTCATACGGAATTAAACCTTGCTTTTTATCAAGCCTTATCAAAATTAATTCATTCTTGCGTAGAAAATAACTTAGAATTTTCTGTACAAACCGCATCCCGTCTTATACAACGAATGTTGCATCAAACCCGGGTTCCGTTTCAGTCTGATAGTACAGGGCGAATACAAATCATGGGATTTTTAGAGTCGCAGTGTCTTGACTTTGATCATATATTTATTTTAGATTTTAATGAAGGTGTTGTTCCGCCGGGCGTATCGCAAGGATCATACATTCCTTTTTCCATCCGAAAGGGATTTGGCTTACCCGTTCCCGAAGACCATTACCGGATGTATGCGTATTTCTTTTATCGGCTCATGCATCAATCCAAAACCATGCATTTGTTTTACAACACTCTGGCCGACGGTATTACAAGCAGTGAGCCCAGTCGTTTTGTGGCACAAATCAAAGCAGAGTGTACTAATATTCAAATTAACGAGTTGAAACAGGATGCCCCGATCGCATTTAATCACGTATTATCCATTGAAGTACCCAAAACCTCTGAAATCTTAGATGCATTAAAGCGATATACAGATGAATCTAACAGTACCTATCTAACTCCTTCGGCACTGAATCAATACTTAGATTGCCGACTAAAATTTTATTTTCGATACATTGTAAACTTAGACGAAACCAAAGAAAAGACAGACAAAATAAATCCTGCAACCTTTGGAGATATCCTGCATGTTGCCATGCAGGATCTTTATTCCGAAGCTATCCAAACTAAAGGAACGGCTGAGTTTTCAAGACAAGACATACAGGGTTTGCATGCAACTATTCCATTATCCATAAATCGTGCCTTTCATCAGGTTTTTTATGGGCAAAAACGTAATGAGCCCTTTCGCTTTGAGGGCACGTTATTAATTGCTAAAAATATATTGAAACGCTATATTCAATCCATTCTCCAGTTTGATGAAGCCTACGCTCCCATTACGTTATTACGTATGGAGAAAAGAGATGAAATCACCTTGCATTTGGGGGGGAAAAACATTCGAATTGGTGGGAAAATTGATCGTTTGGATATATCAAACGGCATAGTTCGCGTGATTGATTACAAAACTGGTTCGAGTGAAAAGAAAACCACATTTCATTCTATTGAACAACTTTTTGAATTTCATTCCAAAGATCGTCCGGGCTATGTGTTTCAGGTGATGTTGTATGCATACATCACCGACCATTTGATGAAGAAGGATATCCCCATTCAGCCTGGATTACTCTTTGTACGCGATTCCTTCAAAGAAACATTTCAAACGACCATTCAACAGGTAATTGATAAAAAAACCGAAACTGTAAACGATTACAGAACATATAAAAATGAAATAGAAAAAGGCTTAAGTCAAGTAATTGCTGATCTATTTAACCCCGAAATACCATTCTCTCAAACTCCTCATATAGAAATTTGTAAAAATTGTGCCTACCAAAAGATTTGTCGTAAAGATTTATTAGAATAACTCTTTTCATTGTATGATAATTTTTATTCCGAATTTGCGATTATATTTAATATGGCTGCTTAATGCGGCTGTCCGTTACAAGTCCTCGGGGCTCAGCCACACAGGGCATCGGGGTAGCGGTGTCTTCGTGCCCTCAGCCCCGCTACCCCGTGCCCTGTGGGCTTCGCCCCTGCGGGCTTTCCACTGCCATCCGCAGCAGATGGGGCAGCGGGTGAATTCACCCCTACCAGAGAGAGAAACACACGGTTGCCCCCCTTAAAAAACCTATGAAAATGTTAAGATATAATTGTTAAGATATAATTAGTTAAAGCAGTCAGCTATTTTGTGTTAACAATATTCATGGTTTTTTCCAGTCCTATCAAAGCAAAACTAATTACAGCTTCGGCTGCTTTTTCGATGGCAGATTTGATGATTTCTTTTTCTTCATCTTTCCATTTTCCTAAAACATATTCTGCCTGTTTGCCTTTGGCGAAATTATTACCCACACCAAAACGTAAGCGGGCGTAATTGGGGGTTTGTAGCAATTCCTGAATGTTTTTTAAACCATTATGTCCGCCGTCGCTTCCCTTTCCTCGCAATCGTAATTTGCCGGTTGGAAGTGCAATATCGTCTGTAATAACCAATAAATTGTCAAGTGGAATTTTTTCTTTATGCAGCCAATAATGAACGGCTTTACCACTCAGGTTCATGTAGGTGGTGGGTTTTATCAGGATGAGTTCTTTCCCTTTATGCTTCAATCGTGCTACCGATGCATAGCGATCGGATTGAAAGGTAATCATATTTTTAGCAGCCAGAAAATCTAACACATCAAATCCGATATTGTGTCGGGTTTGATCATAATCGGCTCCTATATTACCCAAGCCTGCTATAAGAAATTTAGATGACATGACTAAAAATAAAAAAGGACGGGTTACCGTCCTTCAATAATACGTTTTCTGGTTAAGAAATTATTTTTTCTTGTCTGATTCTGCTGCTGCCTGAGCTGACATGGCACTTCGGGTCATCTGCACGGCAGCTACTGCAATATTTGCAGCATCCAAGAAAGTAACTCCCGGAACTTTCAGGTCAGAGATGCGAAGCTTATCGCCAATGTTTAAGTGGGTAACATCCAATTCAATTTCATCGGGTATATCAGCAGGCAATGCCTCGATATTGAGTTTCTTTACATTTACCACCAATCTTCCACCGGCACGAACCCCGATAGAATTACCGGTAACTTTTACTGGAAGCTGTAAACGCACTTTTTTATTATCAAAAACCTGTAAAAAATCTACATGAATGGGTTTGTCAGAAACCGGATTGAACTGAATTTCTTTCATTACACCTTTGTAAGAGTTACCTTCAATTTGAATATCAGCAAAGTAAACAGAAGGTGTATAAATAAACTTTTTCAGTTCGGCTTCGGTAGCGGCAAAGTGTACAGGGGCTTCATCTCCATAAATAACACATGGGATCAACCCTCTTCTGCGAAGTTCAGCTGCATTTTTGCTACCTACTGTTTCTCTTTTTTGACCGATTAATGTTAAAGTTTTCATTTTTTCAATGATTATGAACGTTAAAATATAAATGAAGAACTGATGGATTCATCTACCAACAGTTTTTTGATTACATCTGAAAATAAATCTGCTACCGACAATACCTTGATTTTATCGCAAGGTTGTTTTAGTGGGATGGTATCGGTTACTACCATTTCCGTAAGCTTAGAATTCATAATACGTTCGTAGGCATTGCCAGACAGGATGGGGTGGGTGCAGAAAGCTCGTACACTCAATGCCCCGTTTTCAACCATCAGATCTGCTGCTTTGGTCAGGGTGCCCGCAGTGTCAACCATGTCATCTATCATGATTACATGCTTGCCACATACATCACCAATCATGGTCATGGCTTCCACCTGGTTGGCTTTAGCCCGTTGTTTGTAAACCATAGCCATTTCAAGCCCCAAATATTTGGAGTAGGAATTGGCTCGCTTAGAACCTCCAATGTCCGGAGCCGCTACAATCATATTATCCAACCCTAAACTTTTAATGTAGGGTGCAAAAATGGCTGAAGCATACAGGTGATCAACCGGAACATCAAAAAATCCTTGTATCTGGTCTGCATGCAAATCCATCGTCATGATGCGGGTAACGCCGGCTGCTGTGAGCAGATTGGCAACTAATTTTGAACCGATAGAAACACGAGGGCGGTCTTTTCTATCCTGACGTGCAAAACCAAAATACGGTATTACCGCAATAATTTGACGAGCAGAAGCACGCTTGGCAGCATCTATAGCCAGTAACAACTCCATCAAATTGTCTGCCGGTGGAAATGTTGACTGAATAATAAACACATCACATCCTCTGACAGATTCTTCAAAGAACGGTTGAAATTCGCCATCACTAAATTCCAGCACATTCATTTTCCCTAGCTCGGTGCCAAACGATTGAGCAATTTTTTTCGCCAAATATTCTGACGAGCGACAAGAGAAAAATTTAGGCTGTGATGACATAATAAATGATCTCAATTCCTCCAAAAAAGGAGTGCGAAAATATAAATAAATACACTTTTACCAAAACATTTTGTACGTGAATATGAAATATTTTATACTTTTGCCATCCGTTTATGAAAATACGCCCGGGTGGCGGAACTGGTAGACGCGCTGGACTCAAAATCCAGTGGTAGCAATACCGTGGGGGTTCGATTCCCTTCCCGGGTACTTATGGGTATAAAAGTTTATGGCTTTTATACCCTTTTTTATTTTTTTCGTGCTTATACGCCTGTTTAGTACAATTGATTTTTTTTAAAACTCATGCAACCTTTGGTTCATATTTAAAGTCTAATTCGACAGCTGTTGTTTGGTTTAACTTGTGTTATTGATACTTTTTTGTTAAATTTGTCGATTGAATTAATTTTGATGATGTTTTTGTGAAAATACCAATTACTTTCATCGTAAGGTTTATTTTCTTGATTCCCATATTATTGGGAGCTGTCAATCATATTACCTGGGCGCAGCCCATTGATGCAGGTCCTAATTTAGCCGTTTGTCCGGGTACACCTGTGAATCTTACAGCAACAATTAATCTGGGCATGCCTTCGGCAGGTCCAGCTACAAACGTAACGAATATCATGTCATGTGATGATTGTAACTCTCCGGTGGTGAATATTGGGTTTACTTTTAATTTTTACGGAAATAATTATACACAGTGTGTAATATCTTCAAACGGCTACATCACATTTGATTTGTCAGTAGCTAATGGTTATTCCCCATGGTCAATTACGGCTGCAATACCTAATGCGGGATTGCCATTAAATGCCATTATGGCACCTTGGCAAGATATTAATCCGGGTATGGGAACTGTTGACATCATCCGTTATCAATTATTTGGAACTGCTCCTAATCGGGTATTTGTGGTTGAATATTTGGATGTCCCCATGTTTAGCTGTGGACAGTCTTTCTGCTACGGAGCTCAAATTAAATTATACGAAGGAACAAACGTTATTGAAACCCATATAGCCAACAAACCTTTATGCTCTCAATGGAATAGTGGCCGTGCAATCCATGGACTTCACAATGCGAATGGAACCATAGCTCATGTAGTACCGGGTAGAAACTATCCCAATCAATGGACCGCAACCAATGACGGAAAGCGATTTACACCCAATGGAAACAATAATTATACGATTACCAATATTCCTTTTAGCCCCACAATTTTAGGTACAACACCACCTAACAACGCTTTTCAGTGGTTTATTGCTGGTAATCCAACAGTTCAAGCTACAGGTTTAACCTACAATCCTACTCCAACTACTACAACGAATTATGTAATTCGTTACACTTATTCATCTTGCGGTGGTTTTACTTTTTCTGATACGGTAACTGTAAGTATGATACAAATTACTCCCCAAATAGCCGGAGTTAATACCTATTGTACAGGTGATAGTACTAAAATTTATACAACCCAGACCTATAGTGCTTATTTATGGTCAAATGGTGCTACCACAGATTCTATTTGGGTAACTCAAGGGTCATATACGGTGCAGGTTACTGATGCCAATGGTTGTACTGGCAATTCCCCACCATTTCAGGTAAGTGCCCTTCCATTACCCCAACCGGTTATTACAGGTCCCACTGAATATTGTGCAGGTTCAAACGTGAATCTTCAAACCACACACAATTACCAACAGTATGCTTGGAGCACAGGGGATGTTACATCCAGTATAACTGTAACTGCCGGAGACTATACGGTAACAGTTACAGATGCTAATGGATGTGTATCATCTTCACAGCCGTTCACTGTTACAGAAAATCCACTCCCGGAGCCGGTTATTCAAGGTCAAAACATCTATTGTGAAGGAGGACCTAACGTCTTAAGTACCACTCTATCTTATGCTAATTATGTATGGTCAAATAATACGTACAATTCTACGTTGACACTTTATGGTGGGGGGACTGGAAGTTATGTTGTTACTGTTACGGATAATAATAATTGTGTAGGCACTTCGGCGCCTTTCGATGTGGTAGAGGTGATTTTAACTCCTGCTATTACCGGTGTCCAGGATTTTTGTGAGGGCTCATCCATTAACCTGGGGGTATCCAATGGACCTTATGCTGGGTATTTATGGAGCACTGGTTCTTCTGCTCCCGAAATTTCGGTTACGGGAGGAACTTATACGGTTACTGTAACTGACATTAATGGATGTTCAAAAAGTGCTTCAGCTTTTGCTCCAGCTACGCCGTCACCAACCGTTGCATTTTATGCTACTCCTCAGCCGGCTTTGATTTCAGCGCCTGTCATCACCTTTGTTAATGCATCTTCTCCAGATGCTATAACATTCCATTGGGATTTTGCCGGCTTTGGAAGTTCTACCGATGAGAATCCAATTTTTGAGTTTACGGAACCTGGTTTTTGGAATGTAACTCTTCAAGTTTGGAATTATTTAGGGTGTACAAATTCTGTAACTCAAACCATAGAAATTAAGCCCCAGAGTGAAATATACATTCCCAACGCATTTACCCCCAATGGAGACGGAATAAATGATGTGTTTTTTGCTCATGGAAATGACTTAGTGGGAAGACATGTTGAAGTGCATATATTTAACCGATGGGGGCAGCGAGTATATTACGGCACTTCCATAGAAAAACCTTGGGATGGTAGATGTGGAGAGGAACCCTGTCCTGAAGGAGTTTATGTATATCGAATTTTCTACAAAAACCAAGAAGGAAAGGTATATCGCTTTATGGGTAATGTAAACTTAATTCGATAAAAATAACCATTGATTGTTTAGGGGCTAACAAAATTTTGTTGGCCTTTTTTTTTGATTAATTTATTGGGTAAAATTTTATCTTTGGCTGAACCCAATTTGCGTGATTATGAAAAGAATATGGTTTTGTTTGAGTTTATTGTTGGTTGCTTTACCGGCTACTGCCTGGTTACAAACCGGCGAATTAACATTGGTTGTTGATTCTGCTCTTGGATTAAATCCGGATGCTCAACGATTGTATAATGAAGGCATTTCGGCTTTTGAATCGAATAGATTGGATGATGCGGCACAGAAGTTTACGGAAGCCATCCAATTAGAGCCCAAATTTGAAAAAGCTTATCTAAACCGAGGTAAGGTATATATTCAACAAGCGAAGTGGGATTTGGCATTGCAAGATTTAGATAAAGTCATTGAATTAAATCCCAATGCGGCAAATGCTTATGAGCTGAAAGCGCAGGTTTATGTAGAAAAAGGAGATAAAGAGTCAGCAATTGCTGCTTATACACAAGCCTTGTCAAAACCGGATGCACCTGCTGCCCTTTATTATCAGCGGGGTATGCTGTATTTTGAAATGCAAAAAAACGAGGAAGCCATCAAAGATTTGGATATGTGCATTCAAAAAGATCCGGAAAATGCTGTAGCCTATAATGACCGGGGTAGTATAAAATGGAAGGCAGGAAAATTAGATGAAGCATTGCTTGACTATCAAACCGCCGTTAAAAAAGACCCTAAATTGGTTTTTGCCTATAACAATCGGGGAAGTTTATTGCGTGAAAAAGGAGATTATGCCGGCTCTATTAAAGCTTACAACGAAGCATTGATGGTAAAGAAAGATTATTACATAGCCTTGAATAATAGAGGCTTAGCCTATTTTGCCTGGGGAAAATATGACGAAGCCCTAAAAGACTTTAATGAAGTATTAAAAATAAAACCTGATTATGTATATGCATTAAATAATCGGGCTGCAGTGTATATTAAACAAAAAAAATACAACGAGGCGGTAGCCGATTGTGATAAAGCCATCTCTATGGATAAAAATTATGGGGACGCTTATCTTAACCGGGGAATAGCTAAAGAAATGTTGAGGCAAGAAGAGCAAGCTTGCAATGACTGGTTGCAGGCAGCTTCATTAGGAGTTAGCAGCGCTGAAATTTATTATAATTCAGGACCGTGTGCAGAAATAGAACGATATAAAAACAAATAAGCAATGAAACATATAATCATACTTCTTTCAGCATTTTTATTTAACCTCTCATCGTTTTCGCAAACCGATGTACCTTTTGATAAGGATTATTTTAAAGATCGAAAGGATGAATTTAAAGCGGCTCGAAAAGATTTTGATGAAGGAATGAAATTTATGGGTGCCATTGAAAAAATGACAGACCCATCGGTAAGCCTGCTCAAAAATTTTAAAAATAATATTGCAATGTATCGCAATGCAATTCCATTTTTTGAGCGTGCAGTAGCATTTAATCCCAATTATTCGGTACTGAATTACAACTTGGGAAAATGTTACATGGCAAGTAATCAGAAATTCAAAGCGGCTGATTTGCTTGAAAAAGCATATAAAATAAACCCAACGGTAAGTAAGGATATCCACTTTTTTTTAGGATGGGCTTATCATGTAAAGAATAACTGGGAAAAAGCAAAATATCATTACGAGCAATATAAAAAAACGCTTACCACAACGGCTGATGCAATTAATGTGGATATGGTAAATAAAAAGTTATTCGAGTGTACCAATGGTGAAAAACTAGAAAAAAATCCCATACGGGTTTGGGTAGATAATTTGGGAAGTAATATCAATACGGAGTTTCCTGAATATTCACCATTAATTACAGCAGATGAGTCCACCATCATTTTTACGGCACGCAGAAGCGATACCTACAAAGGAGGAGTAGACCCCAACGATGGCCAGTATTATGAAGATATTTACATAGCCCGAAAGAATGATAAAGGCAAATGGGAAAAAGCTCAAAACTTGGGAAGTGAGATTAATACCGATAATCACGATGCGCCGGCAGGTCTCTCACCTGATGGTAAACTTCTGTTTGTATTTTATGGTTGGAAAGGTGCAGGAGATATTTATGTGTCAAAATTTGAAAATAACAAGTATTCCAAGCCTGAGAAATTGCCAAATGATATTTCAGGCAAAGACACCTATGAATCTTCTGCTGCTATATCGTTTGATGGGAAAGAACTTTATTTTGCTTCCAATCGTCCCGGAGGTCTTGGGGAGGAAGATATTTATGTGAGCAAGTGGGACGAGAAAAAGAAAAACTGGGGCATGCCGGTTAATCTTGGTCCTACGATTAATACGAAGTATCGCGAAACCGGAATTTTTCTTCATCCGGATGGAGAAACTATGTATTTTGCTTCTGAGGGGCATGAATCTATGGGAGGATTTGATATCTTCATGTCAAAGCGGGTAAATGGTGTTTGGACAAAACCTGTAAACGTGGGATACCCTGTAAATTCATCCGATGATGATGTGTTCTTTGTTACATCAGGTTCCGGAAGATATGCGTACTATACTTCGTTTAGAGAAGATGGTTTTGGAGAGAAAGACTTATATCGTATTACTTTCTTAGGCCCGGAAAAACAACCTTTGCTAAGCGGCGAAGATAATTTGTTGGTTAATGCTAAGCCTGTTAAAGAAGTAAAATTAGAGCCTAAAGTGGAAGTTACAACGGCCAGCTTGATTATTTTAAAAGGAACAATTCGTGATGAACAAACCAAAATTCCGTTAGGTTCTAGCATTGAGCTTGTTGATAATGAAAAGAATGAACTGATTACTTCATTTACATCGGATGCTACAACCGGAAAATACATGATAACCATACCCGGTGGTATAAATTATGGTATTGCCGTGAAAGCCGATGGATATCTATTTCATTCTGAAAATATATTTATTCCTAAATCATCAGGATATCGAGAATATCAAAAAGATATTGACCTGAAGAAAATCGAGGTGGGGAAAGCCATTGTGCTTCGAAACATATTTTATGATTTTGATAAAGCTACCCTACGTTCAGAATCAACTGCAGAATTGGAACGCTTAATTAAACTAATGAACGAAAATCCAACATTGAAAATTGAGATTTCCAGTCATACTGATAGTAGAGGTAGCGATACTTATAATCAAAAATTATCGGAAGAGCGTGCCAAGTCAGTGGTTGATTATTTAATTTCTAAAGGTATCAGTAGTTCTCGTTTGGTTTACAAAGGATATGGAGAAACGCAGTTGCTGGTGAGTGATGAAGAGATTGCCAAAATGAAAACAAATACTGAGCGGGAAGAAGCTCACCAAATGAACCGTAGAACAGAATTTAAAATTTTAAGTAAATAAAAAGCGGTGAATAAACATTCAAGTGCTACCCGATTATTGTTGAAAGATGTAATATTAGGTACAGCTTTTTTATACCTAGTATATTTCTTTTTATCCTTTGTGCCAATAAATCTTAAGGTTTTTCATTCCATCAAATTAGCATTGAAAGATTTTAAGTTTACGGATATTTATTACTCTAAGCTTCATAAAAACGAAAAACAGCAACCCACTGGTGAAATTGTTTTATTGAATATCGGGAGGGCCAATCGTGCTCAAATTGCTCATACTATTGAGACTGTAAGTTCCGCTAATCCTAAAGTATTGGGATTGGATGTTTATTTTGCTTCACGTAACGATGAATATGCCGACTCACTTCTAAAACAGGCAATATTTAAAGCAGAATCTATTACCCGGGTAGTGCATGCTGGCGTTCTAGGTCAGAAAGGAGAGCAGTGGGTGTACCAAAAATCTAATGATGTTTTTTTTACTACAAAATCCCCGTCTTATATCAATTTAATGCAGGCTGAATCAAAGCCTACCATTCGTTACTTTGAGCCTTTTAAAAAATCGGAAGGACAGGAATTAGAAAGTTTTTCGGCAGCCGTAGTAAAAGCTTTTGATGCAGAAAAATATGAAGAGCTTAAAAAACGGCATAAGAAAAAAGAATACATTCATTATGTAGGCAATCAGGAAAAATTCAATGTGCTGGATTATCGTATGCTTGATAGCACTTTTGATGTTCGGGCTGCTTTTGAAAACAAAATCGTTTTGCTGGGTTTTTTGGGTGATACCTTAAATATGTCGTATGACATTGAAGATAAATTTTTCACCCCATTGAATGATAAATATTTAGGCCGTTCTATTCCGGATATGTATGGACTTGTTATTCATGCTAATATCATTGAAATGATGTTGCGGGAACATTATCTGAATGCACCTCCTTATTGGCTGGTTGGGGTCTTGTCGTTAGTATTCGTGATATTGCATGTATGGGCATTTGTGTATTTCTATGTTAAAAAACATATTTGGTTTCATTTAGTGGCTAAAATCTTACAGCTTATAACTGCCGGACTGATTGTGTATATCTCGTTGTATTTGCATGAAACCTGGCGAATTATATTGGATACAAACCTGTTTACTTTGCCGGTAGTGCTTTTGGTGGACGTATTGTATTTTTATGATGGTTTGGTGAAGTTTTTGCACAAGAAATTGGGATTTACCACCTATTTCATGCATGGCCACCATTAATTAAACTCCAGGAAGTCATTAGAATTTTTATACTGATATAGAGTTTAGAGGGGGCGGTCGCATGTTTCTCCGCCTCGTAGGGCGGATACACCCGCTGTCCCGCCTGCTGCGGATGGAAGTGGAAAGCCCGCAGGGGCGAAGCCCACAGGCCACGGGATAGCGGGGCTGAGGGCACGAAGACACCGCTATTCCGATGCCCTGTGTGGCTGAGCCCCGAGGACTTGTAACGTACAGCCGCACCAAGCAGCCTAATATCAATAGTTTAGTGACAATATTGGGTTAATAACAATAACAATATTCCTGACCATAGATAGAGTGATTTCTTAGTTGGTAAAAGCTATTTTAACGTGCAAAAAAATGGATAAAATTTTTTTAGGCTAAAAAAATGATTTTGGGGGTAATTTTAATATGTATGTGCTTAAATTTCAATAATATATGACAAAAACTGCTAATGGTTGCCTTTAGAAATTTCTCCTAATAACAAGGGGGGGGTTATGCCGCCTTTTCCTTTTTTTAAGCTATCCTGTTACTTTTGCATTGTTTTTTTATGAGGCCTCGTAGTTCAATGGATAGAACGAAAGTTTCCTAAACTTTAAATACAGGTTCGATTCCTGTCGAGGCCACTAAGTAAGATTGAGTAATTGGCAATATTTCAATCACTTTAAAGGTTTTACTTCATCATCTGGTACCAAAAGTATTTTACTTTTTCAACCTTTCAGGATTTTGTTTTATAAACGTTTCCCAGCTTCTCCCTTTAGTTTTTCCTGTGGTTTTTGTTTTGGAAGAGTTGGTGTTGCCGTTTTGAAAATAATGGCAAACAGCCACGGCTAATCCATCGGTAGCATCTAGGTATTTTTCTGTATATGTAAAATTTAAAATTCTTTCCAGCATAGCGGCAACTTGTTCTTTGCTTCCTGCCCCTTTGCCCGTGATTGATTGCTTTACTTTACGGGGAGAATATTCTACTACTGGCAACCGGTGATACAATCCTGCTGCAATGGCAATTCCCTGGGCGCGTCCCAGCTTAAGCATGGACTGTACATTTTTTCCGAAAAAAGGGGCTTCAATGGCCATTTCTGTTACCTGATATGTTGATATTAATTGCTGGGTTTCTTCAAAAATTCGACTTAATTTTTCAAATCCTTCAGCACCAGTAGGCATGTGTATTACTCCCAACGTAACTAACGATAGTTTACTGCCCTGTACATGAATGATTCCATATCCCATGATGTTGGTGCCGGGGTCTATGCCAAGTATGATGCGAGGTTTGTTCAATTTTAAAGTATTTTTACTCCTTGTGTTTGTGCTAAGTTCGTAAAAATAAGCCCATGTAGATTATTATTTCATGCAAAAAAAACAACAAATATATCGCCGCCTGCTGTCTATTACATTAAAAGTATTGATTTTGCTTACAGGGTTCTTTTATATTTTTTCGCAGTGGAACAGGCAAAACGGCCAAGAATTACTCAATTTGTGGTGGCAGGTAACTCATGGCAGTTACCTGTTTTTTATTATCATCTTCATGTTTTTTAACTGGGGAATGGAAGCCGCAAAGTGGCAATTGCTGGTGATGCCAATACAGCGGCAATCATTTTGGAAAGCATTATACACTGTACTAAGTGGAATAAGCATAGCTATCATTACACCAGCCCGTTTGGGCGAATTTGCTGGTAGAATTGTGCATCTTTCATCTGAACTTCGATTTCAGGGTTTTGTATCTTCAGTAACGGGAAGTATTAGTCAGTTAAGTATTACCTTGCTTGCTGGAATATCTGCATTCCCTTTTCTTGTGTATCGCTATACGGATTTTATCAATCAGTATCCTGCTTTTATTTTCTATCTTCTTTGTTTTATCTGCCTATTATCCTGCTTGCTTATTTTATTATTTTATTTCGGATTGCCGATCATCGAAAAACGATTACTGAAATATAAGTTATTTAAGAAAGTTTTGTACAACCTGGATGTAATGAAGCATTTTACTGCTAAAACATTATTTATCGTTCTGTTATACAGCATGATTCGGTATATTATTTTTACAGCTCAGTATTTTATATTGTTTAAAGCATTGAATTTACCGGTTAAGTTATCAGATTTTTGGATACTGATGAGTACCGTGTTTTTGGTATCATCCTTTATTCCATCGTTTTCGTTTGGAGAAGTGTTAACCCGCGGATCGGTGTTGGTATGGGTATTTGCGTTAATTCAAATTCCTGCTGAAAAATTACTGGTTATTTCCTTTATCCTTTGGTTGGTAAATTTAGCATTCCCGGCATTAGTAGGTTATATTTTTTTGATGAGAGCTCGTGTTTTTCAAAACTCAATCAATACCTGATGATACAGCTTACGGTTATTATTATTGCCAGCTATGCCTTGTTTATCTTATTTTTAATAAAAGGGTGGCAAACACAAGTTAAAAATACAGTGAAATTTGATGCGATTTCTACCCCCAACTACGAAAAGGTGAGTATCATTATTCCTTGTAGAAATGAAGAGTATTCTATTGAAGGGTTATTAAAGGAACTAAAAGTAGTATATCAATATCATCCGTTGCTTGAAATAATTTGTGTAGATGATCATTCAACAGATTCTACTGCGAAAAAAATTAAGAATTTTCAATATGTAAATTATGTTGCCTTGCCCATTCATAAAGAGGGGAAAAAGGCTGCCATTACTGAAGGGATCCTTCATGCTACCGGTAATATCATTATATTGATAGATGCAGATTGTATTCCACAAATCCATTGGTTTAATGCTATGATTGTACCATTTACTGATGATAAGATTCGTATGGTGTGTGGATGGGTGAAAATGCAACCCAAGGCAACTATTTTTGAAGAGCTTGTTGCTTTAGAATTTTCAACGTTGATAGCGTTTAGTGCTGCAATGAATGGATTAAAGTTGCCTGTATTATGCAATGGTGCTAGCCTTGCTTTTCGAAAGGATTCATTTGAACAAGTAGGTGGTTATAATTCAGATATAACACAATCAGGCGATGATGTGTTTTTATTGCATAAATTCAAAGCAAAATTTGGTGCTGATGCTATTCATTATATGTTGAATGCTTTGGCTGCTGTGGAAACTCCGGTGCCCCAATCTATGGCTGCTTTTTTGCGTCAACGAATTCGTTGGGTCAAAAAATCATTAAAGTATCGAGATAAAACCACCATTTATGTTTCTCTATTTATGATGTTTATTCATCTTTGGCTACTGGTTTGGTTTATTGTGTCATTTTTTAATTTTTCTTATTGGTTCATATTTGGTTTATCTTGGATGGGCAAAACCATCATTGATATTCTTTGGATGGGTACTTTTGCTAAGGCTATCAGTCCGAAAAACTGGAAATGGTTTATTATTCCTCTTAGCGTAGTACATTGGCTATATGTGCCACTTATTGCAATTATTTCGTGGATTATTCCAAGTTCTACCTGGAAAGGCCGGATATTGAAAAACGGATAAACTTTGGGACGTATTAAACATATATTGAAATTTATATTACAAGCTGACTTGATCGCCAAGTTTGCATTGTTCAGCATTCTTTTGTTTAGTATCATCAGTTTGGTAGGTAAATGGGTTGTTCCAGACCAAACGGCAGAAACCGACCGGCAATTTCCTGAGCTGGCGTTATTACCACCCGGTTCATTGATTCATTATTGGGTAAAGGACGATTCTATAAAAACAGAATCATGGATTCCTTTAGCAGAATGGTCTAAGGATATTGGAATAACGTATGGTTCACACGATACATTAAATTTAAAACATGGAAGATTGGTGGCAATTCGTCACTGGCTCGGCACCGATACCTTGGGTCGAGATGTGTTAAGCCGGTTGGTGGTGGGAACCCGCATTTCTTTTTTTATTGGCATTATGGCCGTTTTAATTTCGGTGGTGGTGGGTACAACGATTGGTGCAGTAGCCGGCTATTACCGTGGATGGGTTGATCATTTGCTGAGTTGGTTGATGAATGTGATGTGGAGTATTCCAACCTTGTTGATGGTACTAATCCTCACGTTACTCTTGGGCAAAGGGTTAACTGCTGTATTCTTTGCCGTAGGATTAACCATGTGGGTTGATGTGGCGCGAATTGTTCGTGGGCAAATGCTTAGCCTTCGTGAAAAAGAATTTGCAGAAGCCGGCAGGGCGCTAGGCTTTCGTCATTTACGCATATTGTTCAGGCATTTATTGCCCAACACGTTTACCTCTATTTTGGTAATTGCTGCTTCTAATTTTGCTTCGGCCATTTTGGTTGAATCGGGATTAAGTTTTTTGGGATATGGTGTTCAGCCGCCCATCCCTTCGTGGGGCAGTATGATTGAACAGCATAAAAATTATTTGCTTACCGGATTGCCCTGGCTGGCTTTAGCTCCCGGGCTTTGCATTGTGTGGCTGGTTTTAGCATTTACTTTTCTTGGCAATGCATTAAAAACCATGCAAAAGTAAAGTAGTTGGCTGCAAGTGTAAAAAAGGACAAACTGAATATTCAAATCAAATTAAAAGACAGAGAAAATGTAAATTTGTAAAAATCAAAAAGTATGTTAGAACTCAATAAAGTTTATCAAGGCGACTCTCTAAAACTTGTTGACCAGTTAGATAACGAAAGTGTTGATTTGATAGTTTGTGACGGACCTTACGGTGTTACAACAAATCAATGGGATAAAGTCACAGACATTCAAACCTACAACTTAAATCTCATTAAAATTTTTTCAAGAATCTTGAAACCTGGGGGAGCATTATATCTATTTGGCAAAGATGATTGTATAGATTTTATTGATTATAGACCGTATTTGCAATTGAATAGAAAAATAATTTGGTATCAACCCAGTCGTTTAGCACAAGGCAGGCTAAACTATACCAACAACTATGATTTAATTGCCTACTTTTCTAAAGGGAAAGCCAAAACTTTTAATCTTGACGATATACGAGTTCCTCAATTAGTAGAACTAGAACATAGGCTACGGTGTGAAAAAGTGCCATCTGTTACAAATGGGCAATATGGCAAAACGAAATTTAACGAAGATGGGAAGAATCCTGGCGATGTATGGGGAGATATTAAGCAACTAACCTACAAGTCTAAGGAGTTGATTAGCAGGGAATTATTGAACACTATTCAAAAACCTGAAAAACTAATTGAAAGAATTGTAAAAGCCAGCTCTAACGAAGGAGATGTTGTATTAGACCCATTTTCTGGTGTGGGAACTACTTTTGCCGTTTGCAAGCGGTTAAACAGAAACTTCATTGGTTTTGAAATCAATCCCGAATATATTGAAATAACAAATGAAAGAGTTCGTAAAATTGAAATAGAACAAGAATACAGTTTATTCCGATGAAAAAAGAAATTATCCGAAGAATAATCAAGTTGGTCATTCAGGCACAAGAACTTGCTTTAAAAATTGGAATTCCCAATATACTTCAACCTGGTCTTGTTAAAGAAATGATTATTGCAGAAACATTAGGACACGAACTTATACACTCTAAAAGAGATGCAGATGCCTGCGACCCTAATGACTCCTCTATTAAAATATGAATATCTATTCTGTTATGAAGGTGGTTCTGGTCAACTTGACAGAATGTTTAAAGAACCGAAAGAAAAAAGAGAAGAATCTTTGTACAGAATTTGGAGAAACAAAAAGATTTACTTCGCTATCTTCTTTAAAAATAATCCATTAAAAATTAAGGTAATCTATGAGATAGAGCCAAAAATTCTTGTAGCTGAAACAGAAAGACAACTTGACAGAAGTAGCAATGCTATTTCACACGTTGGATTTACAGAGAAGTGGGCTGAGAGCAA
>CALEWF010000057.1 GCA_937925455.1 uncultured Flavobacteriales bacterium
CATCATTGAATACCTGGGTGCATGTTCCGGTAAATTCAGATTTTACAATTTATAACCTTCCCTATGGAATTTTTAAATATGGTAGTAAAAAACCTCGGGTAGGAGTGGCCATCGGTGAACATATTCTTGACCTCTCGTATTTGTATAAAAAAGGTTATCTCGACCAATTATTTTTAAATGAAAATGTTTTTAAGTCAGATTCATTGAACCGTTTTATCGCTTTGGGTAAGCCTTATTGGACGTTAACCCGCAAGCGGCTCATGGATATATTAAAAGAAGATAATGGAGAATTGCGGGATAAAAAAGAAGATGTGGAAAAGGCACTTATCCCCATGAAGAAAGCTACCCTACTGATGCCTGTAAAGGTGGGCAATTATACAGATTTTTACAGTAGCATGGAGCATGCTTCTAATGTAGGAAAGATGTTTCGCCCGGATGGTGATCCTCTATTGCCCAACTGGAAGCATATTCCGGTGGGCTATCATGGACGTGCATCTTCCATTGTAGTTAGTGGTACGCCTATTCATCGGCCTAAAGGACAAACCATGCCAGAAGGGGCTACATCTCCTGTTTTTGGTCCTACTAAGCAACTTGATTTTGAATTAGAAATGGGATTTATTGTAGGGCGTGAAAATGAATTGGGGACTTCTATCACAACCGATCAAGCTGAACAGTATATTTTCGGAATGCTGATCTTTAACGATTGGTCAGCACGCGACATTCAAAAATGGGAATACGTGCCGCTGGGTCCGTTTCTAAGTAAAAATTTTGCATCCTCTGTGTCGCCCTGGGTAGTAACTATGGATGCATTGGAACCATTTCGCTGTGCAGGCCCGCTGCAAGACCCACCGGTATTACCTTATCTACGCTTTGAAGGCGAAAAAAGTTTTGATATTCATTTGGAAGTATATTTACAACCTGAAGGTGGAGAACCACAACTTATCTGTGAATCGAATCATAAATACCTGTATTGGAATATCTCACAACAATTGGCTCATCATACCGTCAATGGTTGTAATATGAAGATTGGCGATATTTGTGCTTCCGGTACAATTTCAGGGCCAACAGAAAACAGCTACGGTAGTATGCTGGAGCTTACCTGGCGAGGTACGCGCCCTATTCGTTTGACCAATGGAACCGAAAGAAAATTTATTGAAGATGGGGATACAGTGATTATGAAAGCTTATTGCAAAAAAGGAAATCTTCGTGTAGGTTTTGGGTCTGTGCAGTGTAAAGTTTTTCCTGCAATGTAAGCAGGTTTTTACATTTTGGCAGAACTTCGTAACTTTCGGTTGCTAAATCTATATAAACCAAATGACACCTGACCCCGAACAGGAAAGACGCGAAATTCTTCGAAAATATAAGGATTTGCTGAAATATGCATATCCATTGGTACCCGATCGGGAAGAACGTAAACAAATTAAAAAAGCATTTCAAATTGCGGTGGATGCGCATAAAGAAATGCGAAGAAAATCCGGCGAGCCTTACATCTATCATCCCATAGCAGTAGCTCAAATTGTAGTGCAAGAGATGGGTTTGGGAGCTACTTCTATCATCTGTGCTTTATTACATGATGTGGTGGAAGATACCGAATTGACACTGGAAGACATCAAAAAATTCTTTAATCCTACGGTTGCTAAGATTATAGATGGCCTTACCAAAATTTCCGGTGTTTTTGATAATACCAAATCCATCCAGGCTGAGAATTTTCGAAAAATAGTACTAACGCTTTCGGAAGATATTCGGGTGATTTTAATTAAAATCGCTGATCGCCTCCATAACATGCGAACGCTGGATCACATGCGTCGCGATAAACAATTAAAAATTGCTTCAGAAACATTGTTCCTTTATGCCCCACTGGCGCATCGGTTGGGTTTATACAATATCAAAACAGAGCTTGAAGATTTATCCTTAAAATACTTAGAACCAGAAGCATATCAAGAGATTATAACCAAGCTCGAAAAATCAAAAGATGTTCGGGAGCGTTTTATTCGCCAGTTTACTCAGCCCATTAAAAAGAAACTGGATGAATTGGGCTTATCTTATGAAATAAAAGGACGAACCAAGTCAGTTTATTCCATCTGGAATAAAATTCACAAAAAAGGTGTACCGTTTGAAGAAATCTACGACATATTTGCCATTCGAATTATTCTTGATGTTCCTCAACATCTTGAAAAGTCAGAGATTTGGAAAACGTATTCGGTAGTTACCGATTTATATCAACCCAAACCAGACCGTTTACGCGATTGGATATCTTTTCCACGTGCTAACGGATACGAATCGTTACATGTAACGGTTATGAGCCCTACTGGCAAATGGGTAGAAGTACAAATTCGATCCAAACGCATGGACGAAATAGCCGAACGTGGTTATGCTGCTCATTGGAAATATAAAGAATCTAGTGCAGAAACGGCCATTGATGAATGGATTACCCGCATCCGTGAATTACTTGAAAACAAAGATGAAGAAGCAGTAGACTTTGTGGATGCATTTAAATTAAATTTATATACTGACGAAATTTATGTTTTTACTCCGAAGGGAGAATTAAAAACCTTGCCGGCTAATGCTACCGCGCTTGATTTTGCTTATGAAATTCATAGTGATGTAGGCTATCATTGTTTAGGTGCCAAAGTAAATAATAAATTAGTTCCTTTGAGTTATAAGCTCAATAGTGGTGATCAAATTGAAATTATCACTTCTCAAAAACAAACTCCCAAAGAAGACTGGCTGAATTTTGTAAATACCAGTAAAGCTAAAGCCAAGATTAAGGCAGCGTTGAAAGAAGAAAAGAAACGCATAGCTGAAGAAGGAAAAGCAATTTTTGAACGTAAACTTCGCCGATTAAATTACAACTTCAATCCGGACGATATAAACACGATATTGAAGTATTTTAAACTACCCGATGAGCAGGAATTTTTTTATCGTGTAGGAAAAGGGATTATTACCAGTCAACAAATAAAAAATTTTTACAAAGAAGAAGGCAAAAAAAGTTGGTATTCATACCTTACCAATCGCCTTAGCAGAAAGGCTGCCAAGAAAAAAGAAGAAAAAGAAAATTTCGATTCTTTATTAAAAAAATTTGATCGTGGAAGTGAGCAACTGTTGATTGGTGATAGCGAAGAAAAAATTGATTATACCTTGGCACCGTGTTGTAATCCAATTCCAGGCGATGAAGTGTTTGGTTTTGTTACTATCAACGATGGAATTAAAATTCATAAAATCAATTGCCCTAATGCCATTCAGTTACTTTCTAATTATGCCTATCGTGTAGTTAAAGCTAAATGGGTGGGATCTGAAGCCTTGTCATTTCTTACCGGAATAACCGTTAAAGGAATAGACGATGTGGGCATAGTAAACAAAATTACCAAACTTATATCCAATCAAATGAAAGTGAACATGCGTTCAATAAGTTTTGATTCAAACGATGGGATATTTGAAGGAAAAATCACGTTATTTGTACAAGATACTCGTCACCTACATGAATTGATGGAAAAACTGAAAGAAGTGCCGGGGGTGATTTCAGTTGAACGTATTGATCAAGCGTAAACCTATGCAGGAAAACGAAACATTGTCGAAAGTAAAACATATTTTTTCTTCATATTTGGAGAAAAGAGGTCATCGTAAAACCCCAGAACGTTTTGCGATTTTGGATGAAATTTATTCCAGAAATGAGCATTTTGATGTAGAGGAGCTTTACATCAGCATGAAAAACCGTAACTATCGGGTGAGTCGCGCTACGGTTTACAACACGTTGGATTTGCTCTTAGATTGCGACCTTGTTAGAAAGCACCAGTTTACAGGTAATTTGGCTCAGTACGAAAAGTCATTTGGTAATAAACAGCACGATCATCTCATCTGCATGGATTGCGGTAAAGTGATTGAGTTTTGCGACCCCCGAATACATCACATTCAAACAGGGGTAGCTGAATTACTCAATTTTGAGGTGATGAGTCATTCCTTCATTCTTTATGGTAATTGCCGTAATGTCAATTGCGAAGGTAAGCAGCCCAAAACAAAATAATTTTTTATCTTTAACTAAAATTTTTCTCATTGTCGTTTACATATTCCATAGAACCCAAAGATACCTATGCCGTGATTCATCTTCACGGTGCCTTACTGAGCAGTTTTGAGGCCAAGCCTTTTTTGGAAGAACTGCACGAAGTACGAAAAAAAATTAATCGGTTTGTAGTTGATCTTCAGGAATTAAAGCACATGAGCAGTGAGGGTTTGGGCGTTCTGATTCAAATTCTTACCAAGGCACGAAATGCCGGCGGAGATGCCGTCATAATCAATTTATCAACAGAACTCCAACAATTATTTATAATTACCAAGTTGAATTCTATTTTTACTGTCGCAAAAGATGTTCGTTCAGCCGTCAAGTTTCTGGCGAGCTGAATTTTATTTTTTAAATGAAACAAAGTATGAGCAAAGCTGATGTGTTGCTGGGTTTGCAGTGGGGTGATGAGGGAAAAGGGAAAATAGTAGATGTACTTACACCCCATTATGACCTGATAGCCAGGTTTCAGGGTGGACCTAATGCCGGTCATTCTCTGGAGTTCGAAGGCACAAAACATGTATTACATACTATCCCTTCTGGAATTTTTCATACCGATAAACAAAACCTGATTGGAAATGGGGTAGTGATCGACCCAATTATTTTAAATCGGGAAGTAGAAAAACTTTTGGAAAAAGGCGTGGATGTTACTAAAAATTTATTTGTTTCACGAAAGGCTCATCTCATATTACCAACGCATCGCATCTTAGATGCTGCATCCGAAGCTTCCAAAGGGTTATCTAAAATCGGCTCTACCCTTAAAGGTATAGGTCCTACTTACATGGATAAAACCGGAAGGAACGGAATTCGGGTGGGAGATACGGAGTTGTCTGATTTTAAAGATAAATACGAGTTTCTTCGCAATAAGCACTTAGAGCTAATTCGCTTGTATGATTACACAGAGTTTGACCTTGACAAGATGGAGCATGAGTGGTTTGAGTCTCTTAAAGTACTTAATCAACTTTCTAAAGTGGATAGTGAACATTTGGTAAATACCTATTTACAACAGGACCAAAAAGTGCTGGCAGAAGGTGCGCAGGGCACGTTGCTGGATATAGATTTCGGCAGCTATCCGTTTGTTACTTCTTCCAATACTATTACTGCCGGAGCCTGTACCGGTTTGGGGATTGCCCCTAATCGCATAGGCGAGGTGTTTGGTATTTTTAAAGCATATTGTACGCGGGTTGGAAGTGGACCTTTCCCCACTGAACTTTACGACGAAACAGGCGAAAAATTACGTCAAATTGGTAGAGAATTTGGCTCTACCACGGGTAGGCCACGGCGTTGCGGGTGGCTTGACTTGCCCGCATTACGCTATGCCATTATGATCAATGGGGTTACCCAACTCATCATGATGAAGTCGGATGTGCTCAGTGAATTTAAAACTATTAAAATTTGTACCGCATACCGATATAACGGTGAACTGATTGATTATATACCGTATGATATTCTTAGTGGTAAGCTAGAACCGGTTTACACGGAGCTTAGAGGTTGGATGACCGACTTGACCCAATGTGCCCGCATGGAGGAACTTCCGGAGGCTTTCCTAAGCTATATACGGTTTATAGAAGAACAGGTAAAGGTTCCAATTACTATACTTTCCGTTGGGCCTGACCGCAGTCAAACCATTCTTCGCAAACCAGAATTGATTTATTCTTAATGTTTTTAGAATATGAAATTTAATTGGGTAGCCCTCCTGGGCACTTTTATTGTTCCGTTTATGATGCAGTCACAAACAATTCAACCTCCTCGTCCACCCAAGAAGCCCCATAAAATGGAAATTCACGGCCATGTTCGTATAGATGATTACTACTGGATGAACGAGCGTGATAGTAAAGAAGTTTTAGATTACCTAAACGCAGAAAATGCATATACTGAGGCTGTACTGAAACATACAAAAGAATTTCAGGAAAGCTTGTTCAAAGAAATGGTTGGGCGTATTAAACAGACAGACCTTTCGGTGCCATATCGCTTACGTGGATATTATTATTATTTGCGCTATGATGAAGGTAAGGAATATCCCATTTATTGCAGAAAAAAAGGAAGCTTGGAAGCTGTAGAAGAAGTAATGCTTGATGTAAATAAACTTGCAGAGGGGCAAAGCTATTGCGATGTTGTTGGGCTGACCGTCAGTCCGGATAATACATTATTAGCGTACGGAGTAGATTTTGTAAGTCGCCGTAAATACACTTTGTTTATCAAAAATATAGCGAGTGGTGAAGTGATTGAAAAAACGGTTGAAAATACCGATGGCTCATACGTTTGGGCCAATGATAACAAAACCTTGTTTTACGATGTTAAAGACGATGAAACTTTGCGATCATTCAAAATCAGAAAACATATTTTGGGTACTCCGGCAATTGATGATGTTGATGTATTTGAAGAAAAAGATGAAACCTTTGGATGTTATGTGTACAAATCAAAATCGCAGGAATATATTTTTATAAATTCATATTCTACCCTTACTTCTGAAGTTCGTTATCTCAAAGCGTCTGAACCTCAAGGTGAATTTAAAATTTTACAACCCCGTGAACGGGATCATTTATACAGTGCCGAACATTTTGAAGATCATTTTTATATAGGCACCAACTGGAATGCCAAAAACTTTCGGTTAATGAAAACACCGGTAAACAAAACCGGTAAAGAGAACTGGGTCGAAGTAATTCCGCATCGTAACGATGTGTTGATGGATGGATTTGAAATTTTTAAAAATTACTTAGTATTGGAAGAACGTCATAACGGATTATTGCAATTGCATGTAAAATCATGGGATGGCAAGGTAGATTATCTAATTGATTTTGCAGAGCCTACTTATACAGTAGGGTTAAATATCAATGTGGATTTTGATACGGAAGTACTACGTTACTCTTACACATCCCTTATTACACCCCATTCAGTATATGATTTCAACATGCGTACCCGCAGCAAAGCTTTATTAAAACAGCAGGAAGTTTTAGGTGGATATGATGGACGTTTATATGAGTCCAAGCGGTTGTATGCAACTGCATCAGATGGTACAAAAATTCCGATATCCATGGTGTATAAAAAAGGAATTAAAACCGATGGGAACAATCCATTGTTATTGTATGGATACGGTTCATACGGTGCCAGCATGGATGTGTATTTTAGTTCTGCCAGACTATCGTTGCTTGATCGTGGCTTTATATTTGCCATAGCACACATTCGGGGTGGGCAGGAAATGGGGCGTCAGTGGTATGAAGATGGCAAATTGCTCAAAAAGAAAAATACATTTACTGATTTTATTGCATGTGCTGAATACTTAATTGCTCAAAAATATACCTCGCCAGAACACCTCTATTGCATGGGTGGAAGTGCCGGAGGACTATTGATTGGGGCGGTAGTCAATATGCGTCCGGATTTATTTAAGGGTGCCATTGCCCAGGTTCCATTTGTAGATGTGGTAACTACCATGTTGGATGAATCTATCCCACTTACTACGGGTGAATTTGACGAATGGGGAAATCCAAAAGATAAAACCTATTACGAATATATGTTATCGTATTCGCCCTACGATAACGTAAGGAAACAAGCATATCCTAACATGCTTATTACTACGGGTTACCATGATTCTCAGGTGCAATATTTCGAACCTGCTAAGTGGGTAGCCAAACTTAGGGAAAACAACATCGGTTCTACGAAGATTTTGTTCTTCTGTGAAATGGAAGCCGGACATGGTGGTAAAAGCGGCCGCTTTCAGCGTTTGCGTGAAGTTGCTTTAGAATATGCCTTTTTGCTTGATTTGGAAGGAATAAGGAAATAATGGTATGATAAACCCAAA
>CALEWF010000058.1 GCA_937925455.1 uncultured Flavobacteriales bacterium
TTGCAAATGAGTCAATTTGGAAATGAGTTAATTTGCAAATGAGTTGATTTGGAAATGAATTAATTTGAAGATGTGTTGATTTGAAGATGTATTAATTGCATTGTATCCACAATTCGTAATTGATAATTGATAATTGATAATTGATAATTGGGGTAGAGGGTGTGTAGGTTGCAAACCGCATTTACAATGCGTTTAGGTAGTTGGTCGTGGGTGGAGGATGTGTTTTAGCATACAGATGGCTTCCCCGACAAAGGCGGGTCGCAATAACGGTAAGATTATCGGGGCAGCGGGTGAATTCGCCTCTATTAGGCGGTGAAATACACGTCCACCTTCCTATAAAATAGTATGACTAAAAATTCTAATCACAATTTTGGGATAAAATGCAGAATCAGGCAATCGAGGTATAATGATTCGTCATCGAATGAATAATAGATACACAGGCATCCATCGAATAATGTTTTTGAATAAATGCTATTCCTTTTTCACTCAGAAGTTCATACAGGCCGGGGGTGTTTATAAGTTGTGAAATAACTCGAAGGCAAGCATCCGGGTTATCAGCAAACAGGATATTCTCTCCATCCGTTACCGGCATTCCTTCAGCCCCTTTTCGGGTACTAATTACAGGAATACCCAGCGCCATAGCTTCCAGGATTTTAATACGCAACCCGCTACCATGCCGCAAGGGTACAATCAATACATCATATTGTTGCATAAATGATGATGCATCGGGCACTTCACCATGACAATATACATTTTTTAACTTCAAATTATTGAATACAATGGGCATTGCTTTTCCTGCAAAATGAAATGTAATATCAGGGAACTGTTGATAAATCAAAGGAAACCAATCATTAATAAACCATTGTATTGCATCCTGATTGGGCTCCCAATTCATGGCGCCAATATGAAACAAACGAAGAGGTAAATGCATGACACGTTTTTTTGTATTAGCAGAAACTTCCATAGAAACCGGGAGTGTTATTACCGGTATATTTGATGAAAGTTTTTGGGTAATAAATTCGTCATTTGGGGTTATTGTGAAAATTCCATCTACTCGCTGATATAAGGACTCTTCCCATTTTTTAAGTCGTTTGGTTTCATACATCAAAAGTTTTCGTTTTAGAGGATTCGATTCATTGCTCCTTAGTGTTTGCCAGATTTGATATTCTATATTGTGTGATCGTAAAAAAATTTTTCCGGTATATTTTTTTTTAATTTCTTGCAAATAGACGGCTGTGTATAAACTATCCAAAACAATATAATCGTAATGATGTTTTTCAATTAACCATCCAATTTTTTTTGCGGCTTTTTTACTATAAAACCTTCGTGCTTGGTATGATTTAGAAGAAAACAATAAGAACGGAAGATGAGAAGGTTTTATTCTTGTATCAACATATTCATGAAACAGGTTTTTTCCTTCTTGCCATTCTTTCGTAAAGGCATCAGCACGAAACGGATGCTTAGGTGTAGAAAGGCAAAATACATCAACTTCAAATCCTGAATTTTTCCATACGGCTAAGCTGTTAGCCATGGCAATACATCCACCATCAATCATAGGAAATGGTGGTTTAGGCATTAGTAATAATACCCGTTTATTTTTTTGTGCGTACAAGTTTTTGCAACAGTTTAGTGTAGGTTTCAGCAATAAATAAAGGAGAGTCGGTAGATGCTTTTAATGTTAGAAATAAAGCAAAAGGAAAAAGTATGAATGATGAAAGCCACATGCCCTCAAAAGGCTCCAAGGCCAATTGCCGCACTGCTTTTTCGCCAATGGTGCTAATTACATAGTAAATAATAAAAATGATGATACAAAAAATGAGTGGCAGTCCCAATCCGCCTTTTCGAATAATGGCACCTAATGGGGCCCCCACAAAAAATAAGATGAAACAAGCAAACGATAATGAATATTTGCGATGATATTCAACCCGGTTTTTAGCAATTTGCATTTTCTTGGCTTTGATAATGGATTTTTGTTCTTCCAGTTTGTTGAGCATATCTTCTGCAGACTGTTTGGCACTTTGCCGAATGAGGGCTTTTTCTTCTTCAGTATAAAAGGTTAAAAATTCTCCATTTTGGAAATGAACAGATGAGATTTTTCTTCGTTCGGGTATAGAGTCTTCTGGTTCCAAAAAGCTCATCAGTTGTGGGCTCCATGCTTGTTGATTCATACCGGGTGGTGGTTCAGCTTTTCTAACTGCACTTAATTCTTGCATGAATTTAGCAGTCATATTTACGGAATTATTCAGGTCTTTTAGTAATTCATAGTGTACTTTATCTAATTGTTTTACCGTCATCATAGAATATTGGTTGCGAAATACGCTTTCATTGTTACGGGTAAATTTAGTATCAGATAAATCAAAATAAATTTGCTGTTCGCTAAATATCTCGCGGTAAAGTGGCAGTCCCTCTCGTTCTCGTGTGAAAAAATTTCTGTCATCTAATCGCAACCCTTGATAAAGTTTCAAAATCAAATAGCGTTGATCTTCACTCATCGAGAGGCTTCCACGGCGAGCCATGGCTACATTGCCGGCACCGTATGTGTCTTTGGTATGGTCATAAATCAGAATGTTTTGAAACGATTTGCCATCAGCTTCTTTTTTTTCTACAAATATTTCTGCTCCCTTAATTCCATCATAAAATGTTCCTTCCGGAATATCTATGGTAGGCTTTGTACGCTGAATAGAAACTAATAAGGATTTGAGTTTATAATTGGCTACCGGCATACCGTAATTAGCAAATAAAAATGCTACTAAACTGATTATGGCAGATAAAATAATCAACGGACGCAGAATGCGAAGTAATGAAATGCCAGCTGCTTTAGCAGCTACCAATTCTAAGTTTTCTGCAAAACTTCCCAAGGTCATGATGGATGATAATAAAATAGCCAACGGCAAGGCCATGGGAACCAATGTAGCTGATGCATAAAATAATAATTCGAGAATGATACTCCATTCCAAACCCTTTCCAACCAACTGGTCAATATACTTCCATAAAAACTGCATCACCAGCACAAAAAGTGCAATGAAA
>CALEWF010000059.1 GCA_937925455.1 uncultured Flavobacteriales bacterium
GCAAAAACAAGATACTTTATTCTGACTACGAGAAATTGTTGATGGAAAAAATGGAAGAAGAGAAAAAGCTAATAGAGAAAAAGTAATAGCTAAAAATTAGATGACTTTGTTTATAAAGTATTGAAAATTCAAGAATGTATAATCAAACTACAATCCTTATTTGCTATTAAAAAAAGCAATTTTCTCAAACTTATCTTTTTGAATAATTTCAATTGCTTTTTTAAATGATGAATCATGTGCATTCCATATTCTGAAGAACTCTTCCCTGCCCCAATGATTTTGTGCTATACCGGCTTTTAAACGTACTTTTAGCCAAGATTTAGATGTGGCAATGGATTCTTCTTTGGCTTCAATTTTTTTCGATTTGGCGAATGCTAAAAACTCATTCCACATGGTTTCTTCTTCAATAAAGTTTTTTTCAAACTCTTCAAAAGAAGGATATGAAGTTTTTAATTTATCACGATGCTGTTCCACATAATCAATACAAAAATCATTAATTACATTGGCTTTCGTCAAGTTCATTAAGAAATCAGAATAAAATGAAGTATCCAAAGGCAGAAACACATCCGGCATAATGCCGCCGCCACCATATACGGTTCGTTTGTTGCGTGTTTGATATTTGAGTGAATCCGGAAATTTAATATTCTTTTCATCGGTCAGTTGTCCATTTTTAAACCGGCTGTACAAATCTTCATAATATTTTTCCACACCCTGGTCATACGGTGCTTGAATGAAGCGTCCGGAAGGGGTATAATATCTGGATGTAGTGATTCGAACGGCTGACCCATCCGGAAATGGAAAGGTATTTTGCACCAATCCTTTTCCAAAGCTGCGTCGGCCAATGATTACTCCCCTATCCAAATCTTGAATAGCCCCCGATACAATCTCAGATGCAGAAGCTGAACCTTCATTGATAATCACTACCAATTTCCCTTCATGAAATCCGCCTTTGGCCGTAGCATAATAATCTTTCCTTGGACTATTCACTCCTTGAGTATAAACAATTAACTCGCCACTTTTTAAAAATTCATCCGCTAAATCAACCGCCGCATGTAAATATCCCCCCGAATTATCTGTTAAATCCAAAATAAGATGTTTAGCCCCTTGTGCCTTTAATTTTTCCATACCCTTGCGATATTCATCCATGGTGGTATTTGAAAACCGATTGATTTTAATGTAGCCAATTTCTGGCGCTGCCATATATGCTGCATCCACGCTAAATACCGGTATTTTATCTCGAATGATGGTAAAATTGATTAAGTCTTTTTCACCTTTACGCATAATTTTCAATTCCACCTTGGTTCCTTTTTTACCTCTTAACCATTTAAATACGTCGTTATTGGTAATTTTTTTCCCGGCCACCAATGTGTCATTGATGTAAATAATTTTATCACCGCTTCGAATTCCTGCTTTTTCAGAAGGTCCCCCGCTGATGGGACTTACAACCATAATGGTATCTCGATACAGGTTAAACTGAATACCGATACCTTCAAAATTACCTTGCAAGGGTTCGTCGGCTTCTTTCAGCTCCTTGGCCGTAAGATAATAGGAATGAGGGTCTAATTCTTTTAAAATACCTTCTATCCCAGATTCAACTATCTTTTCCTCATTTAGTGTATCCACATAAAAATTTTCCAGGTAATAAATCAATGTATTCAATTTATCTATCGGACGATATCCTTGATTATTCTGTGCATTTAACCATCCAGTAATGATTATTAACCCAACAAATAATCCATGTATTTTTTTCATCGTTCTTCTTATTTCTACATTCAATAGGTAAATATACTAGGCCTCTTTCAAAAAAATTAATTTTAAATACTCATACATTTATTCCTTCACGTTTTTTAACCGGCTTACTCGTTGTTTATACAACGAATAAAGAAACACTGAAAGTATAATTAATAAACTGCCGGCATAAAATCCGGGATGTAATTCGTTGTATTCATTAAAAATAAACGCTGCCATGAGCGTGCCGTATATGGGTTCTAAATTAATGGCCATCACTACGGTATAGGCTGATAATTTTTTCAACACAAACACTGTACTCCAATAGGCAAAGGCTGTACAGATGGTTCCTAAAATAATTAACCATATCCAATCCATCGCAGGCAACACGGTTTGAAATTTAACCGGTTCTGTAAACAAGATAAATCCAGCTACTCCTAAATGAGCACCCAGCATTTCGTACCACGAAATCACAAACCCATCATAATGATTGGCTATTTTTTTATTAAAAATGGTAAATAGCCCAGATAAAATAGCAGATGAAAGTCCTGTAACAATGCCCGCCATATAATTGAGCTGAACATTGGCAATAAGCAATAACCCCATTACGATAAAGAGGCCACCAAATACTTCAGCCATCGAAATTCGGGTGCGAAAAAACAAAGGTTCTAAAAAAGCTACAACCAACGTAGTAACTGATAAACACGCCAATGCAATACTCACATTTGAAATCTTAATGGAGTGAAAAAACGTAATCCAATGAGCACCTACCATGCATCCTATAACCATTAACCGGGCTATTTCCCGAGGGCGTAAAAGTAATGGTATTTTACGAATGAGTAATATAAAAAAAATAGATACAAACGCAATAGCTGTGCGATACCACACCAACAAATCACCGGAAACAGAAATCAATCGTCCTAAGATTCCGGTAAATCCAAATAAAAAAACCGTAAAATGCAACAGGAAATGATATGTTTGAAGACTCTTACTCAACTGGAAATAACTTATTTTGCATTCAGATTATTCATGTATGAAAAATAGCCTGCTTCTTTTGGCCGGATGCGTGGTCATTATCGGCTGTCAGTCCAAGCCTTCAAAAGTAACAAATAATTTGGCCCAACCGGCAATTTACGTGCACGACCCGCATAGCTATGCTCAACCCAATAAGGCGGTAGTAAAACATTTGAATTTAGAATTAGAAGTTTCGTTTGAAAAACAACAGATTGCCGGTATTGCCACATGGGAAATTGAAGTTTCATCCAATACTGACACCATTATATTTGATACACATCATCTAAAGATTGATAAAGTAACGTCCGGCACTTCCGATGAACCCATTACTTTTACGTTAGGTCCTTACGATGAAATATTGGGACAACCACTGTATATTCCTATAACACAAGGTATTTCTTCCATCCGTATATTTTACCACACCACTCCAGAATCTGCTGCCCTGCAATGGCTACAACCAGAACAAACTGCCGGTAAAAAACATCCGTTTTTATACACACAAAGCCAGGCCATTTTGGCCCGTAGCTGGGTACCTGTACAAGACAGTCCGGGAATACGCTTTACCTATCGAGCCAATGTAAAAACTCCCCGTGGTTATTTGGCACTGATGAGTGCTCGCAATCCTCAAAAAGTTAGTACTGATGGCGTGTATCAATTTGTGCAACCCAAACCTATACCATCTTATTTATTGGCATTAAGCGTAGGAGTAATGGAATTTAAAATGCTTGGCGAGCGCTGTGGAGTGTATGCCGAACCGGAAGTACTTAACCAAGCAGCATTTGAGTTGGAAGACATGGAAAAAATGCTTAATGCAGCCGAAAAACTTTACGGACCTTACATATGGGAACGTTACGATGTTTTAGTTTTACCTCCCTCCTTTCCGTTTGGTGGCATGGAAAACCCCATGCTTACCTTTGCCACTCCAACTATTTTAGCCGGTGATAAATCGCTTACTTCACTTATTGCCCACGAAATGGCACATAGCTGGAGCGGCAACCTGGTTACCAACGCCACATGGAACGACTTTTGGCTAAACGAAGGATTTACTGTATATTTTGAACGCCGCATCATGGAAAGACTCTATGGCAAAGACTATGCTGAGATGCTTGCCGTATTAGGACATCAAGATTTGATAAATACTTTAAAACAACTTCAAGACTCTGAAGAATGGCAGGATACCCGGTTAAAACTTACCTTAAACGGACGCGACCCTGACGACGGCGTTAGTGATATTGCTTACGAAAAAGGCTATGCCTTGCTGGTAACACTTGAAAAAATTGTAGGACGCAAACGCTGGGATGCCTTTCTTAACCGGTGGTTTACAGAACATGCTTTTACATCCGTTACCACCGAACAGTTTGTAGATTTTGTACACCATCATTTGTTTCGCAAAAACAGCGAATGGGATAAAAAAAGCAACTTACATGCCTGGATTTATGAACCCGGTATGCCAACTAATTACCAACCACCTACCTCAGTTCGGTTAGATAGTGTAGCCGCCCAAGCCATGGCCTTTTTACATGGGAAACCAGCCACTGACCTGTCTGTAAAAAACTGGACTTCGCAAGAATGGCAATATTTCTTGCGTCAAATCAACAAACAGCTAACAGCAGACCAAATGGAGCAATTAGACAGGGCATTTCATTTCACCACCACCGGAAATAGCGAAATTGCAGTGCTTTGGTTCGAATCCGCCATCATGCATCATTACACTGCTGCCTATCCGGCCATCGAAAACTTTTTAAAACACGTAGGCCGCCGTAAGTTTCTGGTGCCATTATACACAGCCATGATACAAAGCACCGATTGGCAAAACCGTGTAAAAGAATTGTACCAACACGCCCGAAAAAACTATCATACCGTAAGCTGCAAAACTTTAGACGAACTTTTACATAGTTAATCCTATGCCCGCTGCACTTTCAGCCGGACTTGTTATATGGAAACAAACCTCAGAAGGCAAGCTTGTTTTACTTTGTCATCCCGGTGGACCCTATTATCAAAAAAAAGACAACGAAGTTTGGACCATTCCCAAAGGATTGGTATCGCCCGATGAAGATTTACTGCAAACAGCTATTCGTGAAACGCAGGAAGAATGCGGTTTCATTCCTCTGCCGAATGCTGAATACATTCCACTTACACCAGTGAAATATAAAAACGGTAAAATCCTTCATGCGTGGGCCGTACAAATACCCAATTCTCATACATGGCACTTTACAAGCAATACCTTTCAAATCGAGTGGCCACCACGCTCCGGTCGGTTACACACCTTTCCCGAAATAGACTGCATGGAATGGTTTACACTTCCCAAGGCTCGAAAAAAAATTCACCCCATACAATTACCCTTGTTAGATAAAATTGAAAACTTATAATTTTAATTTTATCAACAAGCGGCTTATTATCGTATTCTTTCACTCCTATGGAGCGTACGGTCGGAACATACGCCAGCCAGACGAACCGTATTGTGGGTCTTCCTTCTATCATCCGCCCCTTTAGGGTGAAGATACACGCCCGACACTCAAAACGCCTTTTTCATGCGTTTTATAGCACACACAGCTACCGTTTCATCCGCTACACTTATTCTATTTAACTTGAATAGCGGTTGCATTTTATCACTATTTCTAGCATTCTCATGCAAACCATTTTACAGCAGACAAATTCCAATTTGCATTTCCATTTAAAACATTTTTTCTTACTGTTACATAAAATGTAATACCTAAAATCCGCAAGTAAAATTAGTAACGTGTTAAAAAACCTGTTAAAAATAAGCCCTCCGAAAGATAGGAGGGCTC
>CALEWF010000060.1 GCA_937925455.1 uncultured Flavobacteriales bacterium
CGAGGACTTGCAACGGACAGCCGCTTAAAGCAGCCTAATGAATAATTACGGCAAGTTCGTCTTTGACTCTTTGTGATAGCTGATACAAAAAACGGTAGATAATTCCGGTGTAACTTTTACCCGTTCAGAAAGGCATAAACCGGGCACATAAATAATTTCGCCGCCAGACTCCACCACCCAAATTTTTTCTTTCTCAAGCAAGCTGTATTTTTTATCTGTAGCCAAATCACTAATTTTCTTTTTGCCTTTCATCCCCAGGGGCTGAATTTTATCACCGGGTTGCCAGGGCCTTATCAGTAAGGGGAATGATAAATGGTTGGGATTTAGAAATACTGTGAAATTTTCTTTATCATAGACTACTTGTTGAGGCAAACAAAGTTTCCATGAAAAACCTCTGTAGCTTCCCTGTTCAGGCGATTCAATCAGCCAGGCCTCTTCTTCCTCATGGGCCAGTGGTTGAATGAAAAAAAATCCGCGGGATGTAACGCAGCGGTGCGTTGGGGAATCAAACCGAAGGCCGCTTTGTCCACCCATGGCATCTAGCATATCGGCAGCCTGTGAGGGTGTAAAATCAAATTCACGTACCAATTCATACATAATTTGTTCATTTACATTTCGTCCGGCAAGTTCTAACATAGAAAGTTTATATCCTGGCAAAGCAGGTTCAAAATGAACCAATTCAGTTTTCATGCGTAAAATTCCTTGTCTGTACACTGCATGCGCTGCCCTCAAGTTATCGAGGTTACGCAACATCACTTCATCAAAGGAGGGGTTGAGTTGATGAAAGTAAGGAATAATTTGATTTCTGATAAAATTTCGGCTATAATCATTAGATAGGTTTGAACTATCTGTGCAATAAGTAATACTTTCGAATTGCAGGAAATCTTCAATTTCCTTACGAAATGCAAATAGCAAGGGACGAATAATCTTTCCATGCCTGGGTGTAATACCGGTAAGTCCATCCAAACCGGCGCCGCGGGTAAGGTTAAGAAAAAAAGTTTCAATGCTATCGTTGGCATGATGAGCCGTAGCCGTAAAATCAAGGCTGTGTTGATGCATAAGTTCTTCAAACCAAGCGTAACGTAGCTTTCTTGCTTGCTCCTGTACTCTAGTTTTTTTAGATTTTCCCCACCTTGCCTGATGAACATGTAGTTTGATATTCCATAGTTTTGCCAGCGATATTACAAATGCTTGTTCTGCATCACTTTCATCGCCCCGCAAACCATAATTTACATGTGCCCATTCAGTATAAACACCCAACCGGTAAAGTAACATAGCCAAGGCTACTGAATCGGCTCCGCCACTTACCGCCACCAAAATCCGCGATTGATGAGCCATGTAAAATTCACTTTCCCAGTGAAGCCTAAATTTAGTTTCCAGCGGATGCATGCGGATACGATTTTAAAACCTCAAAAATAGCAGATGCTTTGAGCATACATTCATTGTATTCTTCTTTTCCTGAAGCTTGTGAAGTAATAGCACTTCCGGCGGCAAACGTTAGCTTTTTTTCTTTAGTATGATAAAATATTGAACGGATTAGCACGCTGCAATCCATATTTCCTTGCGGATTAATATATCCTAACGTACCCGAGAAAGGACCTCGCGATGCGGCTTCATATTCATTTATTAATTGCATAGCCCGAATCTTAGGAGCGCCGGTCATAGAACCCATGGGGAATAATGCTTCCAGAATATCGGTAAAAGTAATTTCTGGCTTTAGGGCAGCGCTGATGGATGAAATCATTTGATGCACGGAAGGAAATGCATATACCCCAAACAGTTCATCTACATGTACCGAGCCAATCGAAGCAATGCGAGAAAGGTCGTTTCTTACCAAATCAACAATCATTACGTTCTCACATCTTTCTTTGGGGTTGTTTTTTAATATGAATTGTTCCTGCTCGATATCAATTTTATCCGTTCTCCGCAACGTTCCTTTCATCGGCTGTGAAAGGATATATTTTTGTTGAATAGTAAAAAAACGTTCGGGGCTGGCACTTAGAATATTTAAGTCGCCATAAGAAAAAAAGATGCTAAAAGGCATGTGCTGTTGCGTCACCAAGTGCTGCCATAAATGATACGGATTGACCAAATCGGCCTTTGCAAGAAACGGAATACAATAGTTTATTTCATAAATATCCCCCTGATGAATATGTTTTTTTAATAACTCAAAATTTTTCAGATAGGTGTTCTCATCCACCAGAGATTGTGGTATTTCAATTTTATTATCAGAAAGATGCTGTTCTTGTTTTACAATACCTGGATGATTCACCATTACATTGTTTGCAGCAATTAGGATAATTGAGGGAATTTGAAACAATGGTTTGGCAGGTCGAACCGGCAGATAACGATAGGAAAAGTCGTAAGCAATAAAAAAGAAAATCCACTTTCCCCTGTTTCGCTGAATAAAATCGTTGATAGCCTTAGGAGAGTAGGTTGTATTTTGCTCAACATAAACTTCCGCAGCATGATAAGCTACAATGGAATTATATTGCAAACGATACGCCTTATTCCATCCGGCCTGCGGATCAGGATTTATCCAATGGAAAAAAGGGATATTCATGAGATTACAAAAGAATGGAAAAATAATTATGGAAAAGCAAAAGAAATATGTAAAAACAAAAAAACCCGGCGGTTGCCGGGTTGAAATTTATTATCCTCCAAAATCGTCGAATGATACATGCTCTTTGGGCACTCCCCAATCTTCGCACATTTTCACTACGGCTTTATTCATCATGGGCGGACCACAGAAATAGAATTCTATTTCTTCCGGATCGGGATGTTTACTAAGGTAGTGATCAATGAAGGCCTGATGTACAAAACCCACAAAACCATCACCGTCGTCGTCTAATGATTTTTTCTCTTTCCAATTATCTTCCGGTAGCGGCTCTGATAACACTACATAGAATTTAAAGTTGGGGAATTCTTTTTCAATCTTACGGAAATGTTCAATATAAAACAATTCACGCTTAGAGCGTCCTCCATACCAGTAAGAAACTTTTCGGTTAGTTTTTAGTGTATGGAATAAATGGAAAATATGTGAACGAAGGGGAGCCATACCAGCCCCTCCGCCAATGTACACCATTTCTTTATCGGTATTTTTAATAAAGAATTCTCCATACGGGCCAGAAATAGTAACCTTGTCGCCGGGTTTACGAGAAAAAACATAGGAAGAACAAATTCCCGGATTTACGTTCATCCACCGATTATTCGCACGATCCCAAGGAGGAGTGGCAATACGAATGTTCAACATGATGATGTTTCCTTCAGCAGGGTGATTGGCCATGGAATAAGCACGAAATACTGGCTCCTTACTCACCATTTTTAAATCCCAGAGATTATATTTATCCCAATCTTCTTTAAATTTATCTTTTCCAGCAGGGTCATCAGGAGCTGGTGAAATATCTATATCTTTGAAATCCACTTCTATAGGTGGTACATCCAATTGAATATATCCGCCCGGTTTGAAATTCAATGTTTCGCCCTCGGGAAGTTTCACAACAAATTCTTTAATATACGTAGCTACATTGTAATTAGATACTACTTCGCATTCCCATTTCTTAATTCCAAAAATTTCTTCCGGAATGCGAATCTTCATGTCATTACGCACTTTTACCTGACATCCTAAACGCCATTTATCAGCAATTTCCTTGCGAGTAAAATAACCAACTTCTGTTTGAAGGATTTCACCTCCGCCTTCTAAGACCTGACAACGGCACATGGCACAGGTTCCTCCACCACCGCAGGCAGAAGGAAGAAATATCTTTTCGTTACTTAATGTAGCCAACAAAGTGCTTCCTGCTTTTACCTCAATAACTTTTTCATCATTGATGGTAATTTTTACCGGACCCGATTGTGTCAACTTGGCTTTAGCAAATAATAGAAGCGCTACCAACAATAGAATAATGAATAGGAAAACTGCAACGGCAATTCCTACTTGTAATGTACTGATTTCTAAAAAAATCATGATTTATTCAGTTAAAGTTTAATACCCATAAAACTCATAAAAGCTATGCCCATTAATCCGGTAAGGATAAAGGCAATACCCAACCCTCTAAGAGGAGCAGGAATATGCGAATAGCGTATCTTTTCACGAATGGCGGCAATAAATACAATAGCAAGCATCCATCCAACACCGGAGCCTAAACCAAATACAGTTGCATGTGCTAACGATGGATAATCACGCTGTTGCATAAACAATGCTCCACCTAAAATAGAGCAATTTACTGCTATGAGAGGCAAGAATATTCCTAATGAAGCGTATAATGAGGGTGAAAACTTCTCAACCGCCATTTCTACTAATTGCACAAATGCTGCAACTACCGCTATAAACATCAAAAAGCTAAGAAAACTAAGATCAACGGATGCAAATTCAGGACTCAACCATTTTAATGCCCCTTCTTTTAATAAATAATTTTCTAAAATATAGTTTATAGGTACGGTAAAACCTAATACAAAGATTACAGCAGTTCCAAGCCCAAGCGCTGTTTTTACTTTTTTAGAAACAGCCAGGTAAGAACACATGCCCAAGAAGTAGGCAAAAATCATGTTTTCAACGAAGATAGATTTTACAAATATATTTACCAGTTCCATAGAATTTTTAATTTTTTAGTTTGCTTCAATGAGTTTGGTATTTTTGGCACGTTGTATCCAAATAATCAATCCTACCACAATCAATGCCATGGGGGGAAGAATCATCAATCCGTTGTTCACATACCCCAGATCGTAAACAGGCTGCGGAATCACTTGAAAACCTAACCAAGTGCCGCTACCAAATATTTCACGAACGGAAGCAACCAATACCAAGATGAGTCCATAACCTAAAGCATTTCCTACCCCGTCAAGCAATGATGGCCACCATTTATTGCCCATGGCAAAAGCTTCTAAGCGACCCATAACTATACAATTGGTAATGATCAATCCTACGAAAACTGAAAGTTGCTTACTCATATCGTAGGCATAAGCTTTTAATAATAAATCTACTATAATAACGAGCGATGCCACAATCACCAATTGTGCAATAATTCGTACCCTTGAAGGAATTAAATTGCGAATTAATGATACAATCACATTGCCCATAGTTACAACAAACAATACCCCACCAAACATAAAGAGCGATGGTTTGACCTGAACAGTAATAGCCAAGGCTGAACATATACCTAACACCTGAACTGTTACCGGGTTGTTATCGTTTAAAGGATCTGTAATAAGTTTTCTTCTTTTGGCAGAAAAAAGAGCTTCTTTTTCCTTTTTTGCCAGCGTTGCCGTTGTGTTTTCAATACTCATGGCTATATGGTTTATTGATAATTTTATTTAATAACAATTATTCTGCGATTACTGTTGTAGAATCAGATGATAAAATATCATCTGACAATTCTTCAACTTTAGGTTCCTGAGTTACCGGTTGTAAAACATTATTTTTTTCAATGTAATTTCTGAAAGACTTTAAGTATTTCATCAACATATCATTTACCCCGTTACTGGTAATGGTTCCTCCAGAGATTCCATCTACTCCGTGATCATAGCCTGCAGGATGTTTACCTGCTTTAGCTACCTCAATACCGGTAAATGTACCGGAAGCATCAACAATTTTTTTGTTAGGGAACTGCTCTTGAAACGGAGCTTTAGCAATTTCTGCCCCTAATCCGGGAGTTTCTCCTTTGTGGTCAAACACAGCACCAGCTATCGTAACGGCATCATCTTTAATAGCCACATATCCCCAAATGGCATCCCAAAGCCCTTTCCCTCGCATTGGGATAATAAAATATTTTCCATCTTCTTTGACGCATTCGTACAATGGGAAGTATTGTTGGTCTTCTGTTTTTTTAAGTTCTTTTGCAAGATCCACTTGTTCAAAAGCATCTACCCCTTCTACCAACGTTCCATCCATTTTATACACTACGCTACCGGTAATATATTTCTTGTAAGCAGTTTCTGCTTCAGAGGGAGATACTTGAATGTTTACAGAAGACAAGATATTCTGCATTTTTTCCAAACGTTGGTTTTTAATAAAGTTAGGTTTAGTTACTTGTGCTATCAGGGCTAAACTAATACCGACTACAACTACCATTACTGTTGAAAAAAATATGATGAATGCATTACTTTCTCTGTTCATAACTTAGGCTACTTTAACGGTTACACGTTTTAATCTTCTCTTAATGTTGGCTTGAACCACATAATAATCAATTAGCGGAGCCGCCACATTCATAAATAATATACTCAGCATCATTCCCTCAGGATAAGCCGGGTTAAGTACTCGAATAATGATGGTAAATGCCCCAATCAAGAATCCGTAAATCACTTTACCAATGGCAGTTTGGGCTGCTGTTACGGGGTCTGTAGCCATGAACACTGCTCCAAAGGCAAAACCTCCAAACACCAAATGCAGGTGAGCCGGAACAGTTAAATATGGATTATCGGGGAATGAAGAAGATAACAAATTAAGCAAAGTTGCCATAAAATATCCACCGGCAAAAACAGAAACCATAATTCTCCAACTCCCAATGCCGGAAAAACCTAAAATTAATGCACCGATCAAAATGGCTAACGTAGAGGTTTCACCAATGGAACCAGGCACCAGTCCAATAAACCCTTCCATGAATCCCATTGGCTGACCCACCGGATTTGTAATGTTGGGTCCATGGCTGGTAAATTGTGCCAACGCAGTAGCACCAGAAAATCCATCTACAGCCTTTTCACCTCCCAAGCTTATCCATACTTTATCTCCAGATATGTATGCAGGATATGCAAAGAATAAAAAGGCACGGGCAGTAAGTGCCACATTTAATACATTCATACCGGTTCCCCCGAATACCTCTTTTACAATCACCACTGCAAATACGGTTGCAACTGCTACCATCCACAGCGGTATATCCGGCGGACAAGTAAGTGGTATTAACATCCCACTTACCAAAAATCCTTCATTTATTGAGTGTCCTTTGGCAATACAAAAACCAAATTCAACCCCAAGACCTACCGCATATGATACAATAATCAGAGGCAGTACCTTCATCAATCCATACATAACAATATCGCCTGTAGATGCTGTAGCCAATTGCCCTATTGCTTGGAAATGCTGATAACCAACATTATATATACCAAACAACAAGGCTGGAATCATAGCAAATACCACGGTGATCATGGTACGTTTCAAATCAATTCCATCGCGAATGTGTGCCCCCTTGTGGGTGGTATGCCCAGGCACAAACAAAAAGGTAGCAAAACCGTCGTAAACCGGCCAGAATTTATGAAGCTTGCCGCCTTCTTTAAAATGAGGCTCCAGCTTCTCCATCATATTTCTCAATGGCTTCATAGTGAAGAATACTTATTTTAGTGATGTACTTCTTTTTGAGATTCAATTTCTTCCAAATACAGTGCTTCCAATCCCTTACGCACAATCTCCTGAGAATTTATCTTAGAGGTGCACACAAATTCGCACAAGGCAAAATCTTCTGGGGCAACTTCATAAATTCCCAAATTTTCCTGTGCTTCAATATCGTTTGTAATAATGGCTTTGAGTAATTGAACCGGATAAATGTCCATGGGAAACACTTTTTCATATTCACCGGTTACTACAAATGCTCTTTCTTCCCCATGCATGTTAGTATTAAGCTTAAATCGCTTATTTGGCATGGCCCAGGTAAAAAATGTTCTGGAATTACTGAATTTATCAAACCCGGGAGCTAACCATCCAAAAAATTCCGGGTCATGCCCTTCTGGAATTACAGTGATTTGTGTATCATAAAATCCTAGGAACCCATCAGACGGAATTTTTGTGCCTGTAAGTACATTACCACTGATAAAACGATTATCGGTTCCTTCCACGTTATCGGTGCCTAAAATTGATTTAATATTAGCCCCCTGAATGGTACGTACATACCGGCGCTTCTTTACCTGAGAACCGGTAACGGCTACTATACGATGGGCATCATAACGCCCTTCTAACAAGAAACGACCTATAATTACCAAATCCTGAGGAGTAGAATACCATACAATATCGCCTTTGTTAATAGGATCAATATGATGAATTTGTACGCCTACATTGCCCGAAGGATGCGGTCCGGAAAATGTATTTATTTCAACTCCTTTTGCCTGCAGAAATAGCGGAGATTTTACCTTGTCTTTGTGAATATTTAAATGTACTACCGGGCAAAGCTTTTTTAATGCTGCAAGGCCTGCTTCAAAATACTTTTCATTTCCCTGCATCACAAAATCAGAATCAGGAGCTAAGGGAGATGAATCAAAAGCAGAAACAAAAATGGACTTAGGCGATTTTTCCGGGTTTGCTACCGCACTATAAGGACGCTGGCGAATAAAATTCCAGGCACCACTTTTACACAACAAATCAATTAATTGTTCTCTGGAAAGGCTTTCCGGATTGCCAACATTGAAAGGAAGATATGAAATCTCTTTATCAGCTAAAATTCTAATTTCTTCCAACACACGTTTAGCCCCACGCTTCACCTCCACCACTTCTCCACTCACCGGAGAACAAATCATCACGTGTGGATTATTCTTATCGTACATTAGCGGGGATCCGGCTTTTACTTCATCACCAGGATTAACTAACACTTTGGGCTTTATGGCCACAAAGTCTTCCGGGCGTATTGCTACAGTTTCTGGCATATCAGCGTTTACCAGTACCTTTTCGGCTTCTCCATCCAATCGGATATCTAGGCCTTTTTTAATTTTAATGTTTTTTCCCATCAGATTTTCGTACTTTGTGGAGGAAACGGACGCAAATTTGATAATTTTTAGCAATTGATTACTCAAAAAAACAATTTTTTTTCATCTTAGTTTACATAACTTGTAATTTCCATGAATTCAAAATCTTCTTATAACCTACTGATAAGTTGCTTCATCCTAAGCTATATAATTTCTTTACCCATAGCTTCCCAACCCACTCTCCGCCCTGATTATGTGTATGTTCCTTACATTCGTTTTCCGGAGATATACAGGGATGGGGCTGTTCAAACCATGCCCATTATTGAGTTAAATTCAAGCCAAAGGCTTCGCATTGGGTTTGATGACCTAAACCAAGGCACTGAACGATATAGCTATCAGGTAATACATTGCAACTATGATTGGACGCCCTCTGATTTGGCTTTTTTACAATACATGAATGGATTTGAAAACTACGAAATCTTTGATTACAAGTTTAGTACAAACACTACCCAGCCCTATACCCATTACTGGTTTTATTTTCCGAATGAAAACATGCGTCCTACCATTCCCGGAAATTACATACTGCGAGTATTTAAAACCGATCAACCGGATGAAACTATATTTACCAGACGTTTTATGGTGGTTGAACAACGAATAGGAATAGATGCCAAGGTACGCTATGCCAGTGATGTACAACTACGTAATACTCATCAGGAAGTGTATTTTACACTAAATACCGGCGGGCTTACCATTCAAGATGCATACAATGATTTGCAAGTTGTAATTATGCAAAATAACCGGTGGGATAACATCAAACACGATATTCCGCCTCAATTTATAAGCCCAGGAAGGTATACCTATAATTATGCTAACGGCGAAACGGCCTTCCCGGCAGGAAATCAATACCGTTTTTTGGATTTAAAAACACTGATGTTGATTATTGAACCTATTAACAAAGTTTTAATTGACCAAGGTAAATACCATATACTTCTGCGACCAGATATTATACGCACCTATAGAAACTTTCAAATGCTACCCGATATTAACGGACGATTTGTAATATACAACCAAGATACATACGGCACTAACATTGATCCGGATTATGCCTATGTGTATTTTAGTTTGCCGGCAGAATTTCCTTTTGACGAAGGAGATGTGTATCTAACCGGTGGATTTACTTTTGGCTTACTATTAGACCAATATAAAATGCAATACAATGAAAAATACAGAACCTATGAACTGGCTACGCAGCTAAAGCAAGGATATTACAATTACATGTATGTAGTGAGAAATAAAAAAACCGGAGAAAGCATTACGTTCCTCACCGAGGGCGATTTTGCCGAAACCGAAAATGATTATACATTATTGGTGTATGTGCGTCAGCCTGGAGACCAAACACATAAATTATATGGTGTAACACATATCAATTCCATAAAAGACCGATGATGATATGATGAATTTGCAAATCCAAATCTTTAAAAATGCCCAGAAGCAAATTATTCTTGTTTCAATAGGCACATTACGCACAGCCCTCCCCTATTTCTTTTCCATGGCGTGGCCCTTTGTAATTTTTGAAATTATGGATAAAGAAACCTGGGGAGAATGTGTAGATACATTATTATTGGTAAACTTAATTGCTCACATATTAGGATGGGGTACCAAAAAACATTTATTAAAAAAGTTTGACCTCATGCCTAATAAAATTAACGAATCTTGGCTCGAAAATACCCACACCCGAGCGTTTTTGTGGATTCCTTTTGCATTTTTTATTCTTATTTCACCTTTTTCTTGGCTGATGAAATCCGGTATATTACTTATGATTACCGGTAAATGCATGTATGAAAGTTACGAACCGCTAATTGAATACAAAGAAAAATATTCTCAGGCCATCATCGCTGAGATTATTGGTTTTACCATTGGTTTTTCTTTGATCTTAAATATTTATCAAAGAAATTTTATGAGCTACGAATGGATCATTGTTAGCATGGGGATAGCAGAATTATTACGAGCACTCGTTCTAATGATAAGCATTCGTGAAATAAAGTACAAATTGAGCTTTCGATACATCAACCTCAACTTCTTTATACAAGCTTATCCTTATTTTATCGTAGGATTTGCTACTTTACTACTTTATATAGCCGACCGCGTATTTGTTTACATCACATTCAACAATACTATAAAAGCCGAATATCAAATTTTCATGAACTTTTTAATCTTTGTTGTGTCTGTGCCAAATTTATTACTGATTCCCTTTTTCAAAAATTACTTTAAGTCGCGAATTAAAATAGATAAAAACGTGCAAATTAGTATTATTCTGCTTGGTATATTGCTCACTCCGGGAATTATGTTTTCTATTTACCTTTCATGTAGGTACATATATTCCATTCACTTACCGCTTAGTTTTATTATATCAGGCATGTTTTATATTTTTCCAAGCTTTGTTTACACACCACTCATATTAAAACTCATCAATAAAAACAAACACATGAACATTGCCATAGTAACAATTATTGCAGCAGCATCCGTGGCACTTTCTTGTAGTTATCTGGTAAAAATAAATGGAATATCAGGGGGATTAACCGGTGCAGCCATGGGGCAATGGATTGTAATGCTGCTAGTGATTGTTTTAGATTTTCAAAGTCAATCCGAGAAAAAAATTAAACTCATTAAATAATATGAATTCAAGAAATTTATTCTGGATATTTCATATCGTTTTTATCCTGTTTTTATCATCCTGCGACAATAGCAAAAAAGGTTGCACCGACCCGAATGCTTTTAATTTTGATTCATTAGCAGAAAAAAATGATGGGACATGCACTTACCCGGAAAATGAGAAAAAAGTATTGTTGATTTTGTTCAATAATTCCCAAAATAGCACCTGCGGCAGTTTTGGAATACCCTTGTTCAACAATGCACTGTCAGTAAATTCTTCAAAAGTTATTCCCATGGTGGTTCATCCCACATCTTCTGATACCTTGTTTTGTGGCAAAGCCGTAAATATTGCATCCAATTACAACCAAACGGGTTACCCAGACATCGCGGCAGGCCTGCAATCGAATTTGCTAACATTAAATAATATCAATCAAGCAGTGGATGAATCATATACCATAGCGCCCATTGCCAATTCTAGTACCGATTTTAGTATCCTGGGAGATAGTGTCATAATTACACTTTATGCAAAATTTTTTGGTGGAGCTATTGGCGAATATTACGCCGCTGCGTATGTACTTGAAAATAACATCAATCTACCCCAGGCAGGCATTACAGACCCCGCATTTCGTCACAATTATGTTTTACGTGCCACCACCTCCACTTCGGCTTTTGGAGATTTGATAGCAGATAATGGTATTTCTGCTGCTACTTCCTTTAAAAAACGATACGGAATTTTTAAACCGACACACTGGAATGCCTCAAATATTCAAGTAATTTCAGCTGTTTGGAAACGGGAAGAAAGTAATTTTATTTTTATCAACGTGAATGATTAAGGTGTAACTTCTCCTTCAAAAAACACATACACATCTTCATCGGGACGTTTCATGAAATATTTTTCACGACCAAATTTTTCCATGGCCTGAATGCTGGATGTTATTTCCTGGTATTCTTTCTTTACCTGTTCTATTTCGCGTTTGTACCATGCCCGGTCTGCTTTCTTTTGATTGGCCTCGTTGGTTAATCGTTCCAAATACATCCAATTATTATTATCAAAAAAAGCCATCCACACTAAAAAGAAAGCAGTTACAATTAAATATTTATTTCGGATAAAGCGCAGCCAAATGCGTGAACTGCGAATCTCATCCAAGGCTTCTTCGTCTAATTCTTCGTGCTTCATATTCAATTATAAATGTAATGCCTTGCGGCACACATTTGACACAACACATTAAAAACTTTCAACCAATAATTGTTAATCCTTATGATTCCTGCATAAACGGATAACGATAATCCATCGGTGGAACAAAGGTTTCTTTAATAGCCCGCGGAGATACCCAACGCAATAAATTAATCATCGAACCCGCTTTATCATTAGTGCCCGATGCCCTAGCGCCACCAAACGGTTGCTGGCCTACCACTGCTCCCGTAGGCTTATCATTAATATAAAAGTTTCCGGCAGCATTGCGAAGCTTGTTTACCATATGATGAATGGCATACCGGTCCTGCGCAAAGATAGCTCCCGTTAATGCATACACCGAAGTCTTATCAGCTATTTCCAGCATTTTATCCAATTCTTCATCCTTGTACACATAAATTGTTAGTACAGGACCAAAAATTTCTTCACACATGGTAACATAGCCCGGGTCGTTGGTACGTATTACCGTGGGTTCAATAAAATATCCCTTCGACTTATCGTAATTCCCTCCGGCAATGATTTCCACATTCGGATTTTTCCTGGCGGCATCAATGTATGCAGCAATTTTATCAAACGATTTTTCATCAATCACGGCATTGATAAAATTACTGAAATCATCCACCACCCCCATTTTAAATGAAGCTAAATCTTCCGTTAAATTCTTTTTCACTTCGGGCCAAATACTTTCCGGTATGTATGCCCGTGATGCCGCTGAACACTTTTGACCCTGATATTCAAACGCCCCGCGGGTTAATGCCACCGACAAAGCTTTTACATCTGCCGTAGGATGTGCAAATACAAAGTCTTTTCCTCCGGTTTCGCCCACAATGCGTGGATACGAACGATACAAGTGAATGTTATTTCCAATCGTTTTCCAAATTTGCTGAAACGTAGTAGTGGATCCTGTGAAGTGAATACCGGCAAAATCCGGATGATTAAAAATTACTTCACCCGCAGTTGGCCCACTTACATAAATTAAATTAATCACTCCATCGGGCAAACCGGCTTCTTTCAATAGTTCCATAAAAACACTGGCAGAATATATTTGTGTATTTGCCGGCTTCCATACCACTACATTCCCCATCATAGCAGGTGCTGTAGGTAAATTGCCTCCTATTGCTGTAAAATTAAAAGGTGTTAACGCAAACACAAACCCTTCCAGCGGGCGTTGCTCCATACGATTCCAGATGCCGGGCGAAGAGTTGGGTTGCTGCTCATAAATTTCCTGCATGAATTTTACGTTGAAACGTAAAAAATCTATCAACTCGCAAGCACTGTCTATCTCTGCCTGAAATACATTTTTTGATTGACCCAGCATGGTAGCCGCATTCATTTTAGCACGATAAGGTCCTGCCAGTAATTCTGCTGCTTTTAAAAATATAGATGCCCGCTGCTCCCATGGCAAATTTGCCCAAGTTTCTTTGGCCTTTAAAGCAGCTTCAATGGCTTGATTCACGTGCGAAGCATCGCCCTGATGAAAAACCCCCAACGTATGCGATAACTCATGCGGTGGGTGAATAGATACTGTATTCCCGGTGCGTATTTCCTTTCCACCGATATACATCGGAATATCGCGATGCATAGATTTATACCTAGCTATTTGTGCTTTCAATTCTATCCTTTCGGGCGTTCCGGGTGCATAACTTTTTACCGGTTCATTCACCGGTATTGGAGTATTAAATATTCCAAGCGACATAGTTTTATTTTTTTTCAAAACAAAAATAACCAAATCTTACTTTGTATATGTTATTATTCTTACATCACACCAAGTAAATAAACACCCTATAATTTTTTTATTTATATGGGGGCTATGGCGTGTTACGCTACTATGCGTAGCAGGGTGCAGTTTAGTGGCACTAAGGCTGCGGTGGCTTGTTGCCACGCCGCCTCCTCGCCTAAGTGCCACTTGTCTGCACCCTGCTACGCATACCGCTTCACCCGCCGCCCCACATTCATTAGCTTCCTAAATAAACATTCCTATTTACTTAAACTTATATAGTAAAAAAATTTGAGTGGAAACTAAATTTGTTAATAAAACTCTTAAAAAAAACAAGATGTATTTAATTTATTACCGTATGACATGATAGATGATAAAATTTTAATCTATTTAAATGTGATACTATTCACAAATAATGTACAGTCATTTATATTAAATTTTAAAAAATGTATATGATTATTTTCTTTATAATTAAGAGGCGAAGAATTAAAATCAAAATCTTTAAAAACACACCAACTCAATATATTCAAATCAAAAGACAGATCAAACTTAACATAAAAAATTAAATTATTAAAAGAAAAAATTACATCAAGCAATGAATCTTGTATTTTAAAAAAATAAATACGGTAATCATTTGAAGTAACCCATAAATTTTTTACTAATGGATGTTTTACTTTAAAATATGGTGTAGGATTTATATTTATATTGAACATATTAACCCAAATTATGCATTAGAAATTTTCCAAAGGCATCCCAAAAAACAAAAACCTACGTAGCCACTGTTACATAAATAACCACAGAGTACACAAAGGAATACTGTGTGTTTTTACTTTCATTTTCTTTGTGTTCTCCGTGTATCTCTGTGTTCTTTGTGGTTAAATTTTTTACCACAGAGAACACAGATAAATAAACCAATTAAAAAACGTCTTCAAACCAGTTTAATGCAATTGAAGTAAAATAGCTGTTTGAACCCAGGTGGTTACTTCATAGAATCGGCTTTAATACAGAAATGAAAATGACTTTGCATTATATCCGGTTT
>CALEWF010000061.1 GCA_937925455.1 uncultured Flavobacteriales bacterium
CAAAGTGTTTTGAAAATACATAAACATCATACATTTAGCCTATAAAATCATCAATATGATTAAAACGATACTTGTACTGCTATTTACTCTGATTGTTGTTCCATTGATTACCTGGTATTGTGACGAGCCGCTTCCAAGCGAACACCAAAAAATACTATCTGATCTAATCATCATATATGTTATCACAGCCGGTGTATGCTTTATAGTGAGTGAGCTTACCCAAAATTGTAGTCAAGTGGATAAACTATGGAGTATCATGCCGGTGATTTATGCATGGTACATTGCCATCAAAGGAGGAATGGATACCCGGGTAGCGTTGATGGCTTCATTAATTACTATATGGGGTGCAAGGCTTACTTTTAATTTTGCCCGCAGAGGCGGATATTCCTGGAAATTTTGGAGCGGTGAGGAAGATTATCGCTGGGAAGTTTTACGTCAAAATCCTGCATTAAAAGAGAAATTGCGTTGGACATTGTTTAATCTCTTTTTCATCTCATATTATCAAATGGGGTTAATTTTACTGTTTACACTTCCTACATTAGTAGCATTACAGGGGGCTGGGAAGCCCATATTTTGGGCAGATTATGTTCTAACAGCTGCATTTTTACTCATGATTATAATAGAAACGGTGGCTGACCAGCAACAATGGAATTATCAGAAAGAAAAACATCGCCGGATAAAAGCCGGTGAAAAACTTGACGGTATCTATGTCAAAGGATTTGTACATACCGGCTTGTGGAAGTATATGCGCCATCCCAATTATATGGCAGAACAATCGGTTTGGATAATTATTTACTTATTTAGTGTAGCAGCTACCGGTAAATGGATTAATTGGTCTATGGCAGGAGCCTTGTTGCTTATTATTTTATTTCAGAACAGTTCTGATTTTAGTGAAAAAATTTCTGCTCAAAAATATCCTGATTACAAAGAATATCAAAAGAAAACAGGCCGATTTATACCTCGCTTTTGGTAAATAAAACTTAGTTTTATAAATTTTGATACCTTACATACACATAAATGTATGCTCTATGAAACCTATTTTTGATGATTATAGATATAGCGTTACAGACCGTTTTATTCGCTATGCAAAAATTGACACACAAAGTGATGCAGCCTCCTCAACTTGTCCGTCAACGGCAAAACAGCTTGATTTAGCTCGTTTACTGGTAGCAGAATTGAAGGAAATGGGCATGCAGGAAGTTGTTTTGGATGAAAACGGTTATGTATACGCCACATTGCCTTCAAATACCGATAAGCAAGTACCGGTGATTTGCTTTTGCAGCCATATGGATACGTCGCCTGATTGTAGCGGAAAAGATGTAAAACCAATTATACATCACAATTATCAAGGACAAGATATAATTTTACCCGCTGATAAATCTCAAGTTATCAAACTTTCAGAACATCCGGCATTGGCTGAGCAATTTGGCAATGATATTATCACAGCAGACGGTAGCACCTTGCTTGGTGCTGATAACAAAGCAGGCATTGCCGAAATTATGGATGCCATGCAGTATTTAATTCAACATCCGGAAATAAAGCATGGTAAAGTTCGTGTATTATTTACACCAGATGAAGAAATTGGCCGTGGTGTTGATAAAGTAAACTTACAATTACTTGCGGCTGATTATGGTTACACCATGGATGGGGAAACGCTGGGACATATAGAAAACGAAACGTTCAGTGCAGATGGTGTAAAAATTACACTATACGGCGTACCGACACATCCGGGATTTGCCAAAGGGAAAATGGAACATTCCATGAAAATTGCTGCAGAAATTATTACTAGAATTCCGGCAGATAAAACTCCGGAAACTACTGAAAAAAAACAACCGTTTATACATCCAACCTTCATTCAGGGCACGTTGGATAAAACAGAAATCAATTTTATTATCCGGGCTTTTGATACTTCTACTTTGCATGCCTTGGAAAATGAATTAAAACAAATTACAGAAGATGTAATAAAAAAATATCCCCACGCCACTTACATCTTTACGGTAACTGAGCAATACCGAAACATGAAAGAAGTTTTAGATACATGCCCTCATGTAGTAGAATACGCCATGGAAGCAATGAAAAGAACAGGCATTACACCAGTATTGAGTAGCATACGCGGAGGCACTGATGGCAGCCGCCTGAGTTTTATGGGCCTTCCCTGCCCTAATATTTTTGCCGGTGAACATGCTTTTCACAGCAAGCAAGAATGGGTAAGTGTACAAGACATGCAAAAAGCTGTGCAAACCATCGTACATATATGTAACATTTGGGAAGAAAACAGCTAAATGTATTGAAATGAAAGCTATACTTAGTGGAGCTTGTATTTTAATTTTCTCAATACTTCATGCGCAGCATACGGTACTTGATAAATTCACATTACAACCTCTGCAACATGTATCGGTATTTAAAAATCAAAAGTGTATTTTTTACACTAATGAAAAGGGACAGTTTGATTCATCCACGTTACTATCCGGCGATACAATTATATGCTATCTCATGGGTTATGAGAACCAGGTAATCATCTGGCCTCCGGCTGATAAAACTATTTATTTACAACCTGTGCTAATTCCATTGAATGAAGTAGTAATATCTGCTACTAAGTTTGAAGAAATTAAAAAAGATATTCCGTTTCAGATTGAAGTAGTAAAGCCCCAAGACATAGCCTTTCATAACCCACAAACCAGCGCCGACATGCTGCAACAAACCGGAACCGTTTTTGTACAAAAAAGCCAGATGGGTGGAGGAAGTCCTGTCATTCGGGGATTTGAAGCCAGCCGGGTTTTGATTGTGATAGATGGCATTCGAATGAATAATGCTATATTTCGTTCTGGACACTTACAAAATGTACTTCGAATTGACCCCTTAGCTTTAGAGCGAGCTGAAGTAGTTTTTGGGCCATCTTCTGTGATTTATGGCAGCGATGCTTTAGGCGGAGTTATGCACTTTACCACACGTAAAATAAAATTTTCCTCCTCTGACTATCCCTTTGTTTCCGGTATGGGGATGATTCGTCTTGCATCGGCTAATTTGGAAAAAACCGTTCATGCACACGTGAACATTGCAGGAAAAAAATTAGGTTCATTTACATCCCTTTCATTTTCTCATTTTGATGACTTACGCCAGGGCGCATGGCGCAGCCCTTTTGCTGACAGCTTGTGGATGCGGACTTTTTATGTAGAACGAATTAATGGAAAAGACAGCATGGTGCTCAATCCAAATCCCAATATACAAAGGCAATCAGGATATTTCCAATACGATATTCTTCAAAAATTCAGCTATAAACCCAACGAAAATAACCTGCATACCTGGAATGTACAGTTTAGTAATACCGGCAATGTATTTCGCTACGACCGATTGACTGAAGTTACAAACGCCAACAAACCCCGATTTGCCGAATGGTACTACGGTCCCGAGCAACGCTTGCTTACCTCCTATCAATGGCAACGTTTTAAGGCGTCTTGGTTTGACCAATCCAATCTGACATTTGCATTTCAGCGGGTAGAGGAAAGTCGTCATTCGCGGCGGTTTAATCAAACCAATCGAAGATCTCAAATTGAACAGGTATATATTGGCACCATCAACTGGGATGTTGCCAAACATATTAAAAAACATGAATTGCGTTTTGGCATAGAAAGCGGATATAATTTTGTTCATTCACAAGCCTATTTTACACAGGTAGATAACGGCACACAAACCCCTGCATCTACGCGATATCCTGATGGTGGGTCGCATTACATCCATTCGGCATTATATCTCACAAACACCTGGGAAATCATTCAAGGGAAATTTTTACTCTCATTTGGCGCAAGGCTCAATTACGTAGGCATTGAAGCCTCATTTAGAGATACTACATTTTTTCCTTTTCCGTTCACTAAAGCCTCACAACACCAACTGGCTGGTAGCGGCAATTTAGGTTTGATTTACTTTCCCTTTAAAAAACTTCGTTTTTCTTTGCTCGCATCCAGTGGTTTTCGATCGCCTAATGTGGATGATTTAGGAAAAGTTTTTGATAGCAGCCCCGGCTTGCTGATTGTACCCAACCCATCTATTAAACCCGAATATTCATTGAACGGAGAACTAGGAATATGGGCTTCCATATTAGATAAAGCCTTTTTAGAAATAAACGGATTCGCTTCATGGGTTCCTGGCCTTATCGCTGCTCAGCCCTTTCAACTCAATGGACAAGACAGTGTGTTGTACGACGGAGTGATGAGCAAAGTATTTGCCAATCAAAATGCCAATAACGGTTTTATTACCGGATTTTCTGCACAACTCAAAGCCCAGATAACTGATTTTTTTTCAATTACTTCTGGCCTAACTTACACCTATGGCCGATTGCAAAACGACACATCCTGGATTCCACTGGATCATATTCCTCCATTGTACGGAAGAACTGGGATTATGGTGCATTTCAAAAAATTTCAGTCTGAATTTTACATTCTCTACAATGGATGGAAATACTTGAAAGATTACAGCCCAAACGGTGAAGACAATTTGCAGTATGCTACCCCCTATGGTATGCCGGCATGGTACACACTCAATTTAAAAGCTTCGTATCAGGCAAACCGATGGGTAGGTATCATGATGGGCTTAGAAAATATCTTAGATTTGAATTATCGTGCATTTGCCTCTGGTATAAGTGCTCCAGGTAGAAACTTTATCATCTCAATACGTGTAAATTTTTAAAACTGTACAATCCTAAAATTGTCATTATCAAATTTTAATCATACCATTTTTAAGAGGGGCAATCGCGTGTTTCTCCGCCTCGTAGGGGCAGATTCACCCGCTGCCTCATCTGCTGCGGATGGCAGTGGAAAGCCCGCAGGGGCGAAGCCCACAGGGCACGGGGTAGCGGGGCTGAGGGCAAGAAGACACCGCTACCCCAATGCCATGTGTGGCTGAGCTCCGAGGACTTGTAACGTACAGCCGCACCAAGCAGCCAACCAAATTATTCTCAAAAATCTAATGATAATTTAAGACTATTACGCTTGCATTCCTTTCATGCTCAGCAGTGGAAGGAAGGTACGATGCGCCACCCGCTTACTCATGCTGGTTCTGAATATTCGTTCGAAGAAAGAATATCTTCTGGAAAGTACCGCAATAATATCCGGCTGAAAATCATACATAAAGATTTCCATTCCCGTGTAAATACTTTCACTTGTAATCGAATGAAACTGCATTTTTAATCCATGGAAATAATCCAATAATTCTTTCTTTTCTTTGAGTTCATTTTCATCCATTACTGCATCATCGCTTACATGTACCAGATGTAGCTGAGCCTCTAATGCAATGCATAAATTTTTAAGCACCCTTAACGAGTCTTTTATTTCTAAAGTTTTAAGGTCTGCAAAAAAAGCAAATGATTCTGGTTTTCGATAAATAGTTTTACCAGGAATTACCAAAACTGGATATTCAGAATGTTCTAATGTGGCAGCAGACACAGTTCCAAATAAAAATTCTCCTATGCCCGATGCTCCTTTAGTACCCATAATAATTAAATCAGGCTTAATTTTATTTGCATAATTTTTAATGGCAGTTACTGCATCATTTACCTCTGAATGCACATGAAACGTAAAGCCTTTAGACTCTTCCCATGCTTCTACTTTTTGTTTATACTCGGCCATGAGTTTTTGAGAGTCTTCCAGTAAAATAGTAGTAACGGGTACAAAGGTATCTCCCGGATTTACGGGAACGGAGGTTGCATTGAGTAAATATATTTCAGATAAACCGATGGAACGGCTCAATTGAAGTGCATATTTCAATGCGGTTTCGGCATTTTCGCTAAAGTCAGTAGGGACTAAAATTTTTTCCATACCATCAAATTTATTTACAAATGAATGGTGAAAAGATAGTAAAAAACATGATAATTATCAGAATTTGAAGAATTATTCCTTATTCATAAAAAAAACGACGGCCGAACCATACGCCTAATTGAGAGCAGAATAATAAAATAACTACAGCAAATATTATAAAAAAAGGTTCCAATAATTCAGGATGCACAATAAAAGGCACTAACGTAATCAATGCATTGGCAGGTGCTGCCCGGCGAAGGGTTTTAAGCGGTAAACCTGCTACCGACCAAAAATAACCGGCAGCAGATGACATTAATGTAGTAAAAAATATGTGGCCAAAGATTATCAGAGAAATATCCCCATCATAAGGGTCTACTTGCAACCAAGGCTTGAGCACAAAGCCCATGATAAATACATACAAGAGATTAGATATCACGACCCCGGTAAAAAACAAAGCACGCACGGATGTTGCCATATTTAATAAGGAATAAAAATAAAATTGGCCCGACTCTGATCAGGAACTACAAATAAACACATATGTTCGGCGGCTGGTTTATAGGTGGCAATAAACTGTTTGGCTTTTTCAATCTGAATAATCCCGGCTTTTATCAAATCTTCGGCAGTAGTAGCACTTACTGACCATTCGGTGTCTAGTTCTTCTGCGTCCAAAATTAGCTCTCCTAATGGCACCGGAATTTTATGCATGATAAAAATGGGATAATCAGATACTCCATCCTGAATAATGGTTTCACTGGCTTCGCGAATAGCCTCTTTGTAGAGTTTCAAATCTCTTTCTAAGCTATCGAGATAATCCGGCTTTTCCATAATACAAACTTGCTGCAAATGAAGCAGCAAAGCTACAAGGATTTTGGCAAATCCAGAGGAAAATTAGTTAGACTCAATAATTTGAAACAACTCGTCTAATTTAGGTGTGAGAATTATTTCTGTACGGCGATTTCTGGCTCGATTATCGGGGGTATCATTATTCACCAATGGCAAATATTCACTCCGCCCGGCTGCCGTAATTCTGGAAGGCTCAATCCGAGCACTGCTCAAAATAATTTTGGTAACGGCTGTAGCCCTGCTAACACTGAGGTCCCAATTGTCTTTATTACAGCCGGTTCCACGCAAAGGTACATTATCAGTATGCCCTTCTACCATCACGTTAATTTCCGTTTCTTTTTCAAGCACTTTGGCCAATTCTTTCAAAGCCTCTCTTCCCCGCTGATCTACTTCTGAACTACCCGATGCAAACAACAATTTTTCTGACATGGAAACATATACTTTTCCGTTTTTCACCTCCACGGTAAGTCCGCTATCCTTAAATCCTTTCAAGGCTTCTGCCACTTTATTTTTAAGTGCCTGTACCTGGGCATCTTTTTCAGCCAACTTACGTTCCAGTTCTTCTAAGCGTTTACTTTTTTCTTCCAAAGTTTTCTGCATCAGGTTCAACTCATCTTCGCGATTTTGAAGTTTGGCCTGGGCGTCGCGAAGTTCATTTAAAATGCGTTTTGTTTCTGTTTCACTACCACTTAGCAGTTTGCGGTAATTATCTTCCAGTAACTTATTTAGATCGGCCAGTTCTGTATTTTTTCCTTTCAAATAACGCAACTGAGTTCCCATTTCGGTAGTATCCTGAACCAATCCATCGCGCTGCGATGTAAGCAACGCATTTTGAGTACGCGATTCTGCTAACCAACCTTCTAAATTTAACGCTAATGTGCGTAAACTATCATATTCTCTTTGTAATTTATTTTTCTGTGTTTCTAAATCTTTATAACGTTTGGATGTTACACACCCTGATAAAAATATTCCCAACAAACCGAAATAAACAATAAGATGATGGATTTTCATGCGATAAATTTTTTCAAAGATAACGGGCTGCCCAGCCAGGAAGCATATTTTACAGAGCAACTTTTTAACATGGCATTGCGTATAAATGCTAAAATTTAAAAAGGAATGAAAACGCTAAGTAAAACCTGGCTTACCGACCCACACATTGATGCTGAATATAAAAGCTACATATTGCTTGATTATTTACAAAATGCACAAGCTGCATTTGAAAAGTTACAACTATTTCCCACACTTTCAGAGCTTATTGAACATTACCGGGAATTACTAGCACTTAAAGATTCCAGCGATTTGGTTCGCGACCTCTTTCCTAAACAATTAGTCAGCATTAATTGGAAAGAAAAACAACTTACCTATGAACAGCTCGTCAACGATATTTCATTGATGGAAGAAATTATCAGTACCCTCGAATTTTCTATTCCACGAATAAAAGAACAAATTGAAGCCGGGAAAGAAATTTATGATGAAGCGGAATCTCATATTCACATGAATGTAATAGGGCTCATGCCTCTACAAACCGATGAAGGCTATCTGCTGGTAAATACCGGTTCTGAAGTGTTGGCATACCAATATCAGGTTACGCTGTATGAACAAAGTAATACGCGCTATAAAGGACTTCGCACGGCGTTCATTCAAAATTACCCATGGAATTTATCAACCACCTATGTATCCATTAAACATGAATTAATGAAGTCGAATTCCACACTTCCTAATCCTGCCACATTTGCATTTGAAAGCAATAAAAAATTTCCGCTTTTAGAATGCTACCTGCCTATTGTTCGAAGAATGCTATTGCAACAGTTATATGGGCTGTAATATAGGGATGAAGATTTACATCCATTAAAAACTTACATCAATGCCTGAAATGACGTACACCCGTCATCACCATGGCTTGGCCGGCAGCATTAGCAGCATCAATGGAATCATGGTCTTTGATACTGCCACCGGGCTGGGCAATGGCTGTAATTCCGGCATCTCTGGCAATGGTAACGCAATCGGGGAAGGGGAAAAAGGCATCGGATGCCATCACGGCTCCATGTAAATCAAAGTTGAATTCCTTTGCTTTTTTTATCGCCTGCTGCAAAGCATCCACCCGGGAAGTCATGCCGCAACCCATGCCAATGAGTTGTTTATTTTTTACCAACGCAATAGCATTGGATTTAAGATGCTTGACTGCCTTGATGGCAAACTCTAAATCGGTGAGTTCATCCGGAGTGGGTTTACGTTCTGTAACTACTCGAAATACTTCGCGGGTTTCGGCGGTTAAATCAGCGTCTTGCACGATAACACCATTCAAAAGATTTTTGAAGGTTTTATGCCGTGAAATTTCTTTTTTCAATCGAAGCAAGATGCGGTTCTTTTTCTGTTTGAGTAATTCAAGTGCTTCTGGTTCAAAATCAGGTGCTACAAGAATTTCAAAAAACAAGGAATGCATGGATTGAGCGGTCTTCAAATCCACGGTTCGGTTCACCGCTATCACTCCTCCAAAAGCAGATACCGGGTCGCCGGCAAAAGCTGCTTCATAGGCTTCTGATAAGGTTTTTCCGGATGCCAGTCCGCAGGAATTTGTATGCTTAATAATCGCCGCCGTAGGTTCTCCAAATTCTTCGATCAACTGCAATGCAGCATCCACATCTACCAGATTGTTGTATGAAAGTTCTTTTCCATTCAATACTTCAAACAAACTCTCCAAATCTCCGTAAAAAACGGCTTGCTGATGAGGATTTTCTCCGTAACGAAGTGTACGAGATGGAAGATGGGAAAATAACTCAGTGAGGTTAGTACCGGCAAACCATTGATGAATTAAGGTATCGTAGTACGAAGTGGTACGAAAAGCCCGGGTGGCAAAAGCCTTGCGGTCTTCACGATCGGTTTCACCCTGTTTTTCTTCCAGCAATTGCAATAATGGGGCATAATCATTGACTGAAGAAACAATCAGTGTATGCTCAAAATTTTTGGCAGCCGCCCGAATTAAGGAAATACCCCCAATATCAATTTTCTCAATGATATCTTCTTCGCTTTTACCTAATTTTACAGTTTGTTCAAACGGATACAGATCTACAATCACCAAATCAATGGAAGGGATAGTATATTTTTGTTTTTCATCCAAATCGCCGGCATGATTTCTTCGATACAAAATTCCACCAAAAATTTTGGGATGTAACGTTTTAACACGCCCTCCGAAAATCGAAGGATATTCTGTAATAGATTCCACCGCGGTGGCTTTAAATCCCAAGTTTTCAATGAATGCCTGCGTACCACCGGTAGAGATAAATGAAACCCCGCAAGCATGGAGCTTTCGAAGCACAGGTTCCAGCCCGTCTTTGTTGTAAACAGATACTAAGGCTGTTTGAATTTTAATACGTGAACTCATTTAGATTTTATTAAGTTTTGTATAAAACTAATTTTCAAATAGATAAAAAATTATCCTTAAAAGGTCAAAGTTGCTAAAATTCCGCTAAGGGAAATGGATTATTTTTACACCAGATATCAACAGCATGCTATATCTAAAATTAATATGGGAAAGTACAGCATTTGCATTGGGGTCGCTCGTTGCCAATAAACTGCGCACTTTGCTTTCGCTATTGGGGGTGGTGATTGGAATTTTTGTAATCATATTGATTTTAGCAGCAGTTGATTCATTGAAAAAAGATGTGAATGACAGCATTTCTTCGCTTGGCGATGATGTGGTATTTATACACAAATGGCCTTGGGAAGGAGGGTTTGATTACCCTTGGTGGAAATACATGCTTCGCCCCCAACCCGATATAGAAGAAATGGAAGATATTGCAAAACGTAGCGAATTGGCAGAAGCAGTTTCGTATCGTACAGTAACTAACCGTTCTGTTAAATACATGAACAACTCCATTCCTTCGGCAGAAATAAACGGTGTGAGTGATTATTATGATAAAACCAGCACGATAGAAATAAGTAACGGACGTTATTTTACCGAAACTGAAATTCGGGCAGGAAGAAATGTAGCTATTTTAGGCCACGACATTGCTCAAGGACTGTTTGATAGCGAAGACCCGATTGGAAAAAACATAAAAATCAAAGGAAGAAATTTTGAAGTAGTAGGTATTTTGCAAAAAGAAGGGGAAAGTTTGTTGGGTACTGGTGCAGACGAACGAATTTATGTTCCTTTTGTTGCGATGCGGTCTTTGGTAGATTTGAACAATTGGCGGGTTCACAAAGAGATAGTAGTAAAGGCAAAATCAGGAATTACAAATTCCGAATTAAAAGATGAATTAACCGGAATAATGCGTTCTATACGCAAGCTTAAGCCAGCTGAAGAAGATAATTTTTCATTGAACGAAGCCAGTATTTTGGCCAAAGAAACGGCTGGTATTACAGCCATTCTGAACGTTGTGGGGTGGGTAATTGGATTGTTAGCCATCTTCGTAGGCGGGTTTGGTATTTCAAACATCATGTTTGTATCTGTAAAAGAACGAACCAACCTGATTGGCATTCAAAAAGCATTGGGAGCCCGCAAATCATTTATTCTGCTTCAATTTTTGGTTGAGTCGCTGGTATTATCTCTCATCGGAGGAATATTAGGACTATTACTTGTATTCTTCACCTCGTTGGCAGTTCAAGCAGTTTCTACTTTTAATCTTTCTCTATCAGCAAGTAATATCATCGTAGGAATATTGATTTCAGGAATCGTAGGATTGATTTCTGGTATTGTTCCTGCTTGGTCTGCGGCTCAACTTGACCCTGTAGAAGCAATTCGGTCAAAATAAAGAAGCTGAATTCTAAAGATTTTCTATTTTTGTGAACTAAGAAAAAAGCATTATGGCAAAAGAAAAATCTGCACCTGCTAATTCAGGATCGGTTAATTCGGCAGCTTTTCCGCTGGGTAAAAAAAATATTATGTTGCTGGGTGTAGGTATTGTATTCATTATTATTGGATTTTTGCTGAT
>CALEWF010000062.1 GCA_937925455.1 uncultured Flavobacteriales bacterium
AAAAGCTGTAAAAAATATTTTTTTACAGCATCCACAGAATAGTGGTCTATCACCGTTTGTCGGCAAGTTGATGCCATGGCTTGTACTTTTTCAGGATGTTGAATTAAATCTCTCAAAGTATTTTCCCAAGCGGTATTTCCCTCGCATAAAAATCCATTGATGCCATGTTGAATTATGGTAGTGTTTACTCCCACCGGCGATACCAATGCCGGAATACCCATTGCAAGGTATTGTAAGGCTTTAAATCCGCACTTTCCCTCGCTCCAGGGGTCGTGTTGCAAAGGCATGATGCCAACCGTAAATTGAGCTAAATCCTCAGCTTCAGTTGCCTTTTTCCAAGGAATGTAAATCAATGATTTCAAAGGATAGTCAGGCTTTACATCTGCAATTATGCGAAATTCAATATGATCAAATTCATTTTCTAGTTTTTGAATTACTGGAACAATCTCCTCTAAATATCGAATGGTAGAATGTGTACCTGTCCAGCCTATAACAAATTTTTTTTCCGGCATTTTACGAATGTAAGGATGCGTTTTTTGCGTATCAATAGTTGTTGGAATAATTACGGCATTTGAGTTATATTGCAAGGCATAGTTCCAAAGATACCTGTTGCCACAAGCTACTTTATAACTCCATCGAATAATTCTTTGCGTATTATCATACACCTTTAAAAAACCAAACCATCGGTTGCTTTCACTTACATTAGGAATCCAAATCGCGTCATCAAAATCAAAAATGATTTTCTTTTTCAAACATTTAGCCATAATCCAAACAGCTATCGGGAAACCAACCGGAGAAAATTCTCGGTGAATAAAAATATATTCATATCGGTTTATCTTAAATAACAAGTGGTAACGCCGAAAAATAGCTATCAACAAATAATAAGCTTTATTTAAATATCTTCCGGAGCGGTATAAGTTTTTCCATGCCTGGTCGTTCCAAAACGAAACCTGTTCGGTAATCCATCCTTGTTCATGAAGTACCGTAAGGTATTGTTCAAAACGAAAGCGCTGGCTGGGTGCCGTATCATGGGGGTAGGGAGAAACAAATAAAATTCGTTTAGGCATGATATAACCAAAAACTTTTTATTTCCGTTCTCTTCGGCTGCCAAATCGGCTCATGTTTTCGTCCAATGGAAGAAGACTACTCATAATTCGTTTTACATCATCGGCTGTACCGCCAATATATTTATGGCGTTCAAACGGAATGCTATCATCTATCATGTATCGGTATGTTCGTAGTTTACGCAATAAAGATACATTCAGGTTTTTACATACTTTCAGCATTTTTATATTGAAATCGCCAATCCAGGTAAGTACCGTATCACGGTATGGAGTTTTTCCTCGTAAATGAATACCGGCATATTTAATCATGGCAGCTTCTACTCCTTTTCCCTGAAAGTATGGAATTACTCCAAATACAATTCCATATACCGTACTACTTCCAACAAAATTTTTATAAATTAAAAATTTGAGTTTGCCCCAGAGATTCAGGTTTCCATGCACATGTTTAAATATCTGGTTTAGTTCAGGCAGATTAATGTAAAATGCAATGGGTTCATTATCATAAAATGCAAACAGCGAAATTCTAACATCCCTCACCGGCCTTATGGCTTTCATGATTTTGTAGGCTTGCTCAAATTTCATCGGACTAAAACCTTCATGATTACCCCAGGCTTTGTTGTATATTGCCAGAAAAAATTCAGCCAGTTGTTTATCAGAATATCCGCCGGCATTGGTAATTTTAAATTTGGGGTCATTCCATAAAATTTCGGCCTTGCGTTGAAAAACTTCTTCAGCGTCTCGAACAAAATCTCTCCAGAAAACAAACTGCTCATAAAAAACTTGAAAGCCGTATTCTTCAAAAAACTGCTGGTAATAGGGCGGATTATAATTCATTTGATAGGTGGCTGGATAATCGGCATTTTGAACCATCAATCCCCAGAATGCGTTTTTTTCTCCAAAATTTATAGGACCATCCATGGCTTTCATGCCACGTTCTAACAGCCAGTTTTTGGCTGTATCAAGCAATAAAAATGCCGCTTGTTTATCATTTACACATTCAAAAAAACCAATTCCGCCGGTTGGCTGTTTGAAAGCTTTGTAATATTTAGGTTCTATAAAAGCCGCAATTCTACCAATTGTTTTCTCTTCTCCATTTACTAATATCCAACGTTGGGCTTGTCCATCCCGAAATGCTTTATTCTTTTCAACATTAAATACATTTTCTATATCTTGTTTTAAATGAGGAATCCAGTTCGGGTCATCTTTGTATAATTGAAACGGCAATTGGTGAAATGCTTTAATTGTCTGCTCGTTGTTTACTTCTATAATCTTCATGGGGTAGCAGTTTAATAAACAAATGTATCCTATTTTTTTATACCTGATTTATTTCTGTTACATACTACTTCCAAATACAATTAAACCCAAATTGTAATTAGCGTATTGATTTTTATATTAGGCTGCTTCAAGCGGCTGTTCGTTTCAAGTCCTCGGGGCTCAGCCACACATCGCATCGGGGTAGCGGTGTCTTCGTGCCCTCAGCCCCGCTACCCCGTGCCCTGTGGGCTTCGCCCCCTGCGGGCTTTTCACTACCATCCGCAGCAGATGGGGCAGCAGGTGAATCCGCCCCTAAGAGGCGAACAAACATGCAATCGCCCCTATAAAACATAACGACTAAAAATTCCAATAATAATTTTGGCTTAAATAAATAGTGAAACTAGTTAAGCAAATTTTTAAAGATGTTAAAGCTAATAAGTATGTAGGTACAACTTATTTTTTATCAGGAAGCTCCGGATTACCCGGTAGTTTTAAGCTTTCCATCATAATGTCAAGTACCGGCGAATAGTATTTTTCAGCATTGGTAGGATATTCCCAGTAAATAACAAAGTCTTTTACAACACCATTTACTATTCTTCGGATAAAATATTTTTTAAACGTGATATTACGTGTAATCGAATATAACTGCTCGTCAAAAGTACCTGAGTTTATAAACTGGGTTTCTCCATTTTTAGATTTAAAACTCTGGGTTTTGATTTTTATGTTAGGATAGATAGATGATTGTTTTTTCCAGCTTTCTCGTTCGTTTTCGGCAAATGTTTTGAGTGCTATGGAATCTATTCGGTTTACAGCTCCGGCAAAAAACTTCAGTCTTCCATCGTGAATATACAGGTAGCCAATACCGGTATCCACTTGCATTTCCGCCCAAAAATTCGGATATTCAATTTGTAGTTGCTCTTTTTCAAAACTTGTTTTTTTGTAAATAAAAGGTTTATATCGTAAGGAAGAAATCATGGTTTCTTGTATGGGGGCATAAGAAACAACATTGTTTGCACCTATTTCAAAGTAAAAAATCAGACTGTTAAATTCATGGTTGATATGAAAATAAACAAGGTAAATGGTAGAAACATATTGTTTATCTCGCGGACCCATGAATGAAAGTACAAGTTTTTCAGCCCGGTGTGAGCCCATGGTGCCACTCCCAACTTCACTTACCTGTAAGTTTTTGATTTCAGGATCTTCATATAATTTTAGCATCATGTAGCGCAAGCTATCTGCATTAAATCTAGGGCTTACATGGTATAAATTGATGTTAAATTCGGTACCAACATTCTTATCATAAACTACCCACGATTTTTTTCCGGTTTTTTCCAATACCATATCGGAGGGGTAGTCAAATTCAACCGGCAGATTGGGTAAACTATAACTGATATACCCCTGTGCGTGAAGGCTAATGGCCAACATAGCATAAAAAAGAATAGAATATACAATACTTCGTGCCATATTAGAATTTTTCCTTGTTGCGTAAAAATACAAACAGGTAGCTTTGAAATTGTTTTTTTGTGTAATTTTAACCTAGCTTTAACTAAAAATATTAAACTGTGAAAACAATTCGTATCCTCTTTACCGCAATCAACCTCTTGTTTACGTTTCTATTATTTTCACAATCTTCACAAATCTATCAGCTCAGTGATGGAGGTATTCCATGGTCTGCTAAATTTTCACAATTCGACAGAGATATCCCTTACATAACGATGCCTGGATTTGATGTAGCTTCATATATGAGAGAAGATTCTATAAATCAACATGTAAAAAACATTCCATACCGGTTTGGACATAACTATGAGGTGAATTACAACTTAAATAATTCTGGATATTGGAAGACACTGGAAGATGGAAGTAAAATTTGGCGCCTTGGAATTTCCTGTCCGGGAGCGTTATCAATAAATTTAGCATTTCAATACGTAAGCATTCCTGAGGGAGGGAAATTATTTATATTTAATGCTGACAAAAGTATTATACTGGGTGCATTTACTCAAAAACATATTTCACCTGATTATCAGTTAGGTACTGAATTAATTGATGGTGATTCTATTATTGTAGAATATTATGAACCGGCTAATGCCGTAGGCCAATCCATGCTTGAAATCTATCGAATAACTCATCGTTACAGAGGGTTGGATGAATATTTTTCAAAGGCTTTTGGCGATTCAGGCCCGTGTATGAATAACGTACGATGCCC
>CALEWF010000063.1 GCA_937925455.1 uncultured Flavobacteriales bacterium
GGCTAAACAAGCATTATCGTCCGGAAATTGTTTTTGAAATTCAAAAATTGTGAGGCTTTCAAACTTTTTCTCCATTGTTCTTATTTTTGGGGCTCTAATTTATTGAATTTTATTGTATTTTCTAAATGCCTAATTCAATAATTCGTTAAACCTAGGTGGTTACTTCATAGAATCGGTTTAATTCAGAAATGAAAATGACATTGCATTATAGCCGTTTTTCTATTGCATAATTTGGGATAAATTATTGCCATGCTGATAAAACTCCATGTTGGTACTTTGCAATTGTTCATTCAATGAAGTGGATAGCTGACTAAGCGGTCGTTGCCATATTGCACCTTCCTCACTATAAATCATGTAAATCGTAGTATTATTTCCACTGGCTAAAAATGACCAATTGGGCTGTCTGCGATGCAATCCGTCTGTTCTTCCGCCTATCAACACCCAATAACCGGAAGGAGTTTTACCCCATACAAAAGATTGTAATCCCGGCATGTTGGGAATAACTAAAGGCTCTAGCACAACATTGTATATTCCCACTTGCTGGGCAAAACCGGCTAATGAATAAAATCCAAGAATAAGAGATAATAACGAAAGACGTAAATAGTAGGTTAAAAATGCATATAACCAAACTTTTTAATAAAGATAACAGAAAATGAATGTACAGAGTGTGATAAAAGTTACCTATGATTTTTGTAAATGACACTACATATTTAGATAATTCATCAATAAATCAAATCGCTCGTTAAAATCATCATATCCGGTTTCATTATATGATGCTTTAACAATGTAATTATAGCGGTTAAAGGTGGCTAATACGCCACGAAGATCTGTTCGGTTTAATTTCAATATCACTTCCATTTTGGTTGAATCTGGAATAGTATTGATATATACACTGAGAATTTTGCAGTCGTTACTTTCTACAATCTGGGCTATTTGCGACAAACTGTAATCCCGTTCATTCACCTCAAGAACTATTATAGCCCCATTATCTTTAATAGAAGAAAGTTCTGCCAGATTTTTTATTAAATCAGGCAGGGTAATTACGCCAAGATATTTATCATGTTCATCTAAAACAGGTACCAAGCTAAGATTAAGTTCAGCAACCAGCTTAATGATTTCATAAATGTGTTGATGACTCTTTACGTAAGGCTTATACAGTGATAAACGATGATTCCCCAGCGGTTCTTCAGGAGAATTAAGATTAAAAATATCTTCTTCTGAAATTACACCCAGTAAATCCTGGTGATTCACAATAGGAAGATGAGAAATACGAAATTCTTCCATCCAGCTCAAGGCTTTCAGGCCGCTGTCGGAAGTTTTTAGGGGAGGAATTTCGTTAGATATTAATTCTTCTGCAATCATAAAAAATACATCATACTTAACTAAACGCTATTTTAGCGTCATAAGTTGTCAGTAAATATATTTATTTAAACAAATCTCCTGCCAAAGCAGTTGATTGAAAAGAGGTTAATATGACAAAACTAAGTGTAAATATCAATAAAATTGCCACCTTACGTAATTCAAGAGGAGGAAATATTCCTAATGTTTTAAAAGTAGCATTAGATTGTGAGCGATTTGGTGCAGATGGTATTACAGTTCATCCCCGGCCTGATCAACGGCATATCCGATATAGTGATGTATTAGAATTAAGTGAGGTACTTACTACTGAATTTAATATTGAAGGCTATCCCTCGTCTGAGTTTATTCAATTGGTTATCCGAGTAAAACCGGCTCAAGTTACATTAGTGCCCGACCCACCGGATGCATTGACCTCAAATGCAGGCTGGGACACCCTCAAGTTTCGTGATTTTCTTAAAGAAGTGATTGAAGAATTTCATCAATACAACATTCGCACTTCCATTTTTGTAGAACCGGCTGCTAACATGGTAATTGCAGCAAAAGAAACCGGTACAGACCGTATTGAATTATACACAGAACACTACGCCCGCCAATATTTTATCGATCGAGAAACCGCCATAGCTCCCTATATCAAAGCAGCACAAGCTGCCAATGAAGTGGGTTTAGGCATCAATGCAGGTCATGATTTGAATTTGGATAATCTACAATATTTTGCACAACATATTCCCAGCTTACTTGAAGTATCCATTGGCCATGCATTAATTGCTGATGCCTTGTATTTCGGATTAGAAAACACTATCCAGATGTATAAAAAACAATTAGCATGAAGCTACATTTCAGAAAATACGGCGAAGGATTTCCACTGTTTATTTTACACGGTTTGTTTGGTACAGCCGATAACTGGAACACCTTAGCAAAAAATTATGCAGAACATTTTTGTACCTATGTAATAGACCAACGAAATCACGGACAATCGCCCCACAGCGATGTTTGGAATTATGAGGCTATGACTGAAGACCTTGTAGAATTGATGAACGACGAAGGGTTATCATCTATCAATGTAATGGGGCATTCCATGGGTGGGAAAACAGCTATGTTTATGGCTTGCATGCATCCTAAACGTGTAAATAAATTAGTTGTATCTGATATTGCACCACGCTATTATCCGGTTCACCATACCGAAATTATAGATGCCCTGCGTTCAGTTCATCTTCCTTCCATTCATTCAAGAAAAGAAGCTGAGGCTATTTTAGAAAAACACATTCATGATTTTGCCATTCGACAATTTTTACTAAAAAATCTTTATTGGAAAGATGATCGCTTAGCCTGGCGCTTTAATCTTGAAGTTATCAGCCGTGATATTGAAGAGGTAGGAAAAAAACTACCAGAAGAATATAGATATGAAGGACCCACCTTATTTATTCGAGGCTCAAAAAGTGGATATATTACACCTGCAGACGAACCTTCAATAAAAAAACATTTTCCGCAAAGCAGCATTATTACCATTGAAGACACCGGTCATTGGATTCATGCAGAAAAACCGGCTGAATACCTTAGTGAAACTTTGAAATTTTTAAAATCTAAGTGAAGCAGAATAACTATAAACAAACATGAGACACATACTTTACACCGCTTCGCCTCTGCATGATATTTTATAAGCTTTGGTAGCCTTATATTCTCTTTGTTTTAATCCAAAACATTGTCATTAGAATTTTTAATAAACCCAAAATTGTCATTAGAACCTAAAAATATGTAAGTGAGGCGCACACCCCTCCTAGCGGGATTGTAGCCCACGTACTAAAAGCGAAATACACGGTCGCCTCCCCCCACCTG
>CALEWF010000064.1 GCA_937925455.1 uncultured Flavobacteriales bacterium
ACATATAAAACAAAAGCCCGGCGAACTGGGCTTTTGTTTTATATGTCAATCTTAGCATATTTTGCATTAGCCTCAATAAACTCTCTGCGAGGAGGTACATCATCGCCCATTAGCATGCTGAAAATGCGGTCAGCTTCGGCAGCACTTTCTATGGTTACTTTACGTAAAGTACGGGTTGCCGGGTTCATGGTGGTTTCCCAAAGCTGTTCGGCATTCATCTCTCCCAACCCTTTGTAACGCTGTACGTTCACGCTACTTTCTTTGCCATCGCCGGCTAATTTTTTGATAGCTGCTTCCCGTTGAACATCATTCCAGCAATAAATTTGATCTTTTCCTTTCTTTACCAAGTAAAGCGGAGGTGTAGCAATGTAAACATATCCTTGTTCGATTAATTCTTTCATGTATCGGAACATGAGTGTAAGAATCAACGTGGTGATATGGCTACCGTCCACGTCGGCATCGGTCATGATGATGATTTTATGGTAGCGAAGCTTGGAAAGATTTAACGCTTTACTATCTTCTTCGGTACCAATGCTTATACCCAACGCCGTGAAGATATTTTTTATTTCTTCGTTTTCAAAAATCTTGTACGACAAAGCTTTTTCTACATTCAATATTTTACCCCGCAAAGGAAGAATGGCCTGAAAATTCCGATCTCGTCCTTGCTTAGCTGTTCCACCGGCTGAATCACCCTCTACCAAAAAAAGTTCGCATTTTTCTGGATTTCGTTCTGAGCAATCAGAGAGTTTTCCGGGCAAACCACTACCGGTAAAAGCTCCTTTACGTTGCACTAATTCACGGGCTTTACGGGCTGCATGGCGAGCCGTAGCTGCCAGAATTACTTTATTTACAATCATTTTGGCTTCTTTGGGATTTTCTTCCAAATAAAAAGCCAAAACCTCACCCACAGCCTGATCAACGGCTCCCATCACTTCGTTGTTGCCTAATTTGGTTTTGGTTTGACCTTCAAACAATGGCTCATGCACTTTTACAGAAATCACGGCTGTTAACCCTTCCCTGAAATCATCGCCGGTAATTTCAAATTTGAGGTTTTTGGTCATTCCCGATTTATCGGCATACGCCTTTAAAGTACGGGTCAATGCCCTACGAAAACCAGCTAAATGCGTACCTCCTTCGTGCGTATTGATATTATTAACGTATGAATGTATATTTTCGTTAAAAGAGCTATTGTATTGAAAAGCTACTTCAACCGGAATGCCGGTTTTTTCGGTTTCTAGATAAATAGGTTCTGGAATGAGCGGTTCGCGGGTTTGATCAAGGTATTTTACAAATTCACGAAGGCCTCCTTCGGAATAAAACAACTGATGTCGGGGATTTCCATTTTCATCTTTATCCCGGTGATCATACAAGTTTAAGCGTATGCCTTTATTTAGAAAAGCCAGTTCATTTAAACGAGCTGCTAACGTTTCAAAAGAATATACAGTAGTTTGCGTAAAAATGGTAGAATCTGGAAGAAACTCTACTACTGTACCTGTTTTATTAGTTTCGCCGATTACTTTTACATCATATAAAGGCTTGCCGCAACTATATTCCTGTTGCCAGATTTTTCCTTCACGATACACCGTAGCCACTAAGCGAGTAGAAAGTGCATTCACACAAGAAACCCCCACCCCATGCAAACCACCAGAAACCTTGTATGAATCTTTATCAAATTTACCTCCGGCATGAAGTACTGTCATTACTACCTCCAAAGCTGACTTACCTTCTTTGGGGTGAATACCGGTTGGAATTCCGCGTCCGTCATCAATTACCCGAATGGCATTATTTTCAAGGATATGAACTTCGATATTTTTAGCATAGCCTGCCAGCGCTTCGTCAATTGAATTGTCAACCACTTCATATACCAAATGATGCAAACCCTTGGGACCCACATCACCAATATACATGGCCGGACGTTTACGAACGGCTTCTAAACCTTCTAATACCTGAATATTTTCTGCTGAATACTGCCCCTGATTCTTCACTATTTCGTTTTCGCTCATTGTATCACTATTTAAAGTGAGCAAATTTACGATTTTACAAGGGTTTCAGCGAATTATAAACTTGCCGGAATACAGGAAATTATTAACATTGAAATAACAATTGTAAAAATCAATCAAAAGCTATGTTATAGACAGGGAATACCATGCTATTTAATACGAAACAAACGATTCAACATACGTTTTTCAAACTCCCAAAAAAAACGAAACTGACCAAACAATAATCCATAACCTAATAACAACACATTGTATATTGGAAGAATAGCGATTAAATAAATAATATAGGCCCACCATGGCCATGGACGCGGAATACCCAATAATAAAAAAACCGGGGTTTTAATTAGTACTACGGTGGTTCCGGTGCAGGCAAATGCAAGCAATACCCACCAAACCTGCGTAATGGATTTTAATTTCCAACGCAGACGAAGTCTTTCAAGCCATGAAATTTTTACCGGAGTAGCCATAAAAATTTAATCCACCCAGTCTGCTACAAACAAGTTCGTACTTCTTGTGCCTCCATTAAAGCGGTTACTGGCAAATAAAATACGCTTGCCATTGGGTGAAAACATCGGAAAAGCATCAAACACCGGATCATTGGTTACACGTTCCAGCCCGGTTCCATCTAAATTTATCATGTATAAATTAAACTGAAAATCTTTTTCAGAAGCATGATTAGATGAAAATAAAATTTTATTGCCCGAGGGATGAAAAAACGGTGCCCAATTGGCTTTCCCTAAATTGGTAATTTGACGCAATTCTGTTCCATCTACATTGCATACAAAAATCTCCATTTCACTAGGTGCTACCAAGCCTTTTTTCAAAAGGTCTTTGTACTTATCTTGCTCTTCTTTGGTTTTGGGGCGTGAAGCACGAAATACCAACTTGGTTCCATCCGGCGAGAAGAAAGCACCACCATCATAACCTAATTCGTGAGTGATTTGCTTTACATTACTTCCATCTATATCCATGGTGTATAATTCTAAATCTCCACTTCGATCGGAAGTAAACACAATCTTATCACCTTTTGGTGAAACTGTTGCTTCGGCATCATAGCCTTTTTGATTGGTGAGTTGTTTTACAATATTGCCTTTCAGGTCAGACACAAAAATGTCGAATGTATTGTAAATGGGCCAATAATATTCTCCCTTTTTACGCGGTGGTTCTTCCGGGCATGCGTCACCGGCTAAATGGGTTGAGGCAAACAAAATGGTGGTATCACCTGGCATAAAAAATGCGCAGGTAGTACGCCCTTTTCCGGTACTAATTAGTTGGGGCTGCTTGCCAATCATACTACCGTCTGACAAGTTCCAATAAAAAATCTGATCGCAGGGAATGCCATTTTCCGGGTCGGTTTTCTGAAATGTAAGTTTTTGTCCATCAAAACTCCAGTATGCTTCGGCGTTTTCGCCACCATTGGTGAGCATCATTACATTTCGCAAATGCTTTTCTTCGGGATATCGTAAGGTATCTTTTGATGCATCATACGTATCGGCTACAGGCGTAACTTCGTTTTTTTCTTTTTTACCCCCACAGCCCCATAAGATTGTCAAAAAAAGGATTACAGAAACTCTCATGCTTAAAATTTTGAGCAAAGATAATAGCTGTAGCTTGCGAAACTAAGGCCACCCTGCAAAATACCTAATTGTAGGTATGCTTATTACCTTATATTAACCCAAATTATGCAATAGAAAACCGGATATAATTCCAAGTAATTTTGATTTCTGTATTAAAGGCGATTCTATGAAGTAATCTCCTGGGGTTAACCAATTA
>CALEWF010000065.1 GCA_937925455.1 uncultured Flavobacteriales bacterium
TAAGAATAGCTACTGCCAACATTCTATGGCTACTTTTTTCCAACATTACTAAGATGAGTGATAAAAAGAAGATATATAATATCAGGTTAGTCCCCCAGTCTTCTAATTCAAACGAAACGGTTTTACCGGTGAAGTATTGATAAAAATCTGCGCCGTAATTTGAAATAAATACCAATAACCCGATGAGTGTGGCAATAATGGCAAAATATGCAAAGGTTTTTTTGCCGGGGATGTAGTATTTCTTTTGATGTAACCAAGAGATTTCGGTGAGATAGTGCAATGGACCCAACACTGCGTATGAGAACAAAAACAGTTCGAAGGGCAATATGTATGCCACAACTAAAGATAGTAACATCAGGCCGATGTTGATTCCATCTAATTGGCGGGGTGTTGGCGCTGGTATTTTAAACATAGCAACGAAAGTATTACAAAGTTAGCTACATGGGTTAAAAATCAAAATGGTTGAAACCCTGTATTAAAATACGGTTGCTTGATACAGAATACAATGAAGAAGAGGGGAGAAGATATTGCTTTATTAGCCTAATGTGTGCTGATGAATCAATGACCGCTTTGATTTATGGGGCAGCGGGTTTCTCCGTCCCTACGAGGCAGAGAATCAAGCGGTCGCCCTCCCTTAAATACAGCATGATTAAAAAATTCAAATGATAATTTGGGGTGAATATTGCATAATCACAAATTACATATTGAATAGATTCATGGTGTTTGAAAATTCGGGCATTATTTTTTACTAAACCGATAAATGGAGAAGGATTTATGATTATTTTGGAGCAGATTTAAATAAAAACAAGTTATGGGTTTTAACATAAAAGGCTTGAGCAAGGAAGAAATCAGGCAGAAGTTGCAGCAATTCAGAACAAACGATGTAAAATGGCGTGATGGAAAAGTGTGGACATACGTATATCATGCCGGCGATGATGTGGAAGAAATAGCCAAGATGGCTTACAACGAATACCTTACGGAAAACGGGATTGATGTAACAGCGTTTCCCAGTTTAAAAGATATGGAAAATGAGGTGATTGGTATGTGTAGAGAATTATTGCGTGGCGATGCTCAGGTTTGTGGTTCCATTACCTCTGGCGGTACAGAAAGTTTATTATTAGCAGCGAAAACAGCCCGTGATTATGCCCAAGCTCATAAGCCACATATTACTCAACCTGAAATCATTTTGGCTGAAACAATACACTCTTCGTTTTTTAAAGCAGCTCATTATTTTGGATTAAAACCGGTTGTGGTTCCGGCGCGTGCTGATCATAAAGTGCATGCTGAAGATATAGCTCAATACATTACGGACCAAACTGTATTAATTACCGCATCTTTTCCTTCGTATGCCTATGCAGTGCCCGATCCTATTGCAGAAATTGGGAAATTAGCCATGGAAAAAAATATTCTGTTTCATGTAGATGGTTGCATTGGCGGATTTATAGGGTCTTTGAATCGCCTGAATGGAATAGAACAACCCGATTTTGATTTTTCAGTGCCTGGGGTAACCTCTATTTCCATGGATTTGCATAAATATGGTTACACTCCTAAGGGGGCTTCGGTAATTTTGTATAAGAATGAAGAGATTCGCAGGTACCAATATTTTGTGTGCAACGAATGGACGGGATATACCGTTGTGAATCCTACCATGCTTAGCAGTAAAAGCGGTGGTCCCATTGCTGCTGCATGGGCCGTGATGCGTTATTTAGGATTAGAGCGTTACCGTGCCATGGCTGATGAAACCATGCGTGCCGTAAATACTTTGAAAGAAGGAATTAAAAGTATAGATGGATTAGAAATTATAGGTAGCGAGCAATGTAGCCTCATTTGTTTTAGACCCACTAAAGCCAATGTGTATGATTTGGTGGATGAACTTCGTGAAAAAGATTGGGTAGTAAATTTACAATTTGCTCATCGGGATGTTCCACCTAATATACATCTTACCGTTACCTATCAACACATTCATCGGGTGCATGAATTTTTAAACGACCTGGAAGTTGCCTTAAAAATAGTTTCTAAACGGGTACTACCCAAACTGATGGACATGGCCAAACTTAAAACAGGTAAAGCCTTAGCCGGTGCACTGGATACCGATACCTTTGCACAATTAGCCCCATTGCTTGGTATTAAGGATGGACAATTACCTGATCGTATGGCGGTAATTAACGAGTTGTTGAACGATTTACCTAAAGAAGTAACCAAAGAATTACTACTAAAATTTATGAGTGATTTGTATAAAGCGGAATAGTTAATTACTCCATTACAAAATACATATATTCTGTGATAAATTTTTACACTAATAGGTTACCTTGAGTGTTGGTATGAAGTATGTTTTTAAACTATGATTAAAAACATTTTGAATTGTACTTACTAAACAGATACTCCAAACAAGAATCCCACGCCAGCTGAAACTCCCATAGCCAATGTTCCCCATATTACGATTCTTAATATAGCTTTCATGATGTTAGATCCACCGGTTTTGGCAGATACTGCTCCAAGAATGATGAGCGAAACAATTGTAATACTGTATAGAAAATATTCCATGAATTGAATTGGAGCTATGATGGTTATAAGTAAAGGTAATACTCCACCAGCAGTAAATGCAGCCCCTGATGCAAATGCAGCTTGAATGGGTTTTGCCTTAGTAATTTCATTGATTCCAAGTTCATCACGAATGTGTGCACCCAGTGCATCGGCTTCGGTTAGCTCTTTGGCAACTTGCAAAGCAGTTTCTTTTTTAAGCCCTCGTTTTTCATAAATTTCTGCTAATATCTTAAGTTCAGCTTCTGGCATTTTTTCTAATTCTTCTTTTTCTCTCTCTATGTCAGCTTTTTCTATATCCATTTGTGAACTTACCGATACATATTCGCCTGCTGCCATAGATAATGCACCGGCTACCAAGCCTGCAAGAGTTGCTAATAATATCGCGGAGCGAGTGTCGCTGGCAGTGGCAACGCCAATGGATAAGCTGGAAATAGAAATAATTCCGTCGTTAGCTCCTAATACTGCAGCGCGTAGCCAGTTACTTCGGTGTATATAATGGCTATCGAGATAGTTTTCAATTGTAATCATCCAAACTTTTTTAGAGTATAGAAAAAATTTACCTTGAATTTACCTAAATCACGAATATAAATAAATGAGAGAATCATTATTAAATATATTGTAATAAATGATTCTTTTTTTTAGTAATTTACAATGGCAGTGTTATGATACACTTACTTTGTACACTCCAATATTATTTCGAACTATATTTAACGCTTTTAACCCAATTTCTCCATCACAACGTTCTATAAAATCAAATCTACTCCAGTGTTTTGGAATCTGAGGAAACACAAGTACAAAGTGCAGAGAGTCTCCAAATTTCCTTAAATAATGTCTTTTGGGGGCTAACGGGATATTTATAGCATCCAGCATACACAATGTCTCTCCGGTTTGACGGCTGATTAAATAGCTGGTTTTGTAGATATTTATCCACCATCCAAAACTGTATTTGGGTGAAGTAGTATAAACACAATGTAAGTAAGTGTAACCGGTTTCTTCTACTTGGGTATCTGGTGCTAACTCAATCATAGGCTTACTGATAAGGGAAGTTTCATGTATCATATGCTTTTTATTTGATTGGTTTAATTTTGAATCAACTTTATTAACACAGGTTTATTGCAAGATTATATTTATTAAACGCAGTGTATATGCGTTTTAGTAGAAAAATTCAAAAAAATAAAATTATAGTCACTAAAGAGATTTAAAAAAAACAGGATCTGTTTGTAAGCTATGCGTTCGGGTTTGACTGGGAACAACTATTGATGTTATACACTTACAAAGTGAATCATCTATTTCTACTATTTTAAAATTTTACCTTTTGTGAAGTATATGTGTGATTATTTATTACAAATACATGTATAATTATGGCACAGAGTTTATATCATAGTGCCATAAATTCGCTACAAAAAGAAAGAATAAACCAAAAATTATCATTAGCGTATATATAATAGGCTGCTTCAAGCGGCTGTCCGTTACAAGTCCTCGGGGCTCAGCCACACAGGGCATCGGGGTAGCGGTGTCTTCGTGCCCTCAGCCCCGCTACCCCGTG
>CALEWF010000066.1 GCA_937925455.1 uncultured Flavobacteriales bacterium
AAACCCAAATTATGCATTAGAAAATTTCCGTAGGCATCCAGAAAAACAAAAACCTACGTAGCCACTGTTAACATAAATAACCACAGAGAACACAAAGGAGTATTGTGTGTTTTTACTTTCATTTTCTTTGTGTTCTCCGTGTATCTCTGTGTTCTTTGTGGTTAAATTTTTCACCACAGAGAACACAGATAAATAAACCAATTAAAAAACATCTGAAATAACATTTATTGCAATTGAAGTAAAATAGCTGGTTGAACCATGGTGTTTACTTCATAGAATCGGCTTTAATACAGAAATGAAAATGAATTTGCATTATATCCGGTTGTCTATTGCATAATTTGGGTAAAAAATGTTGTATCAGGAAATGTACAAATTAGAATACAGAAATTGGGAGACAATTATCAGTTAGTTTATACAGATAATGGAAAGGAAGTAAGTGAAGAAATGATGAACAAAAAAGATGCCCTTTGTATAAAGCTGGTAGATATTTTTGTTCAAGAACTTAATGGCACCTTAGATGTAGAGGCGAAAAATGGGAATAATAAATTTACTGTACATTTTCCCATTAACTAATTTTTTCACTAAATAAAAAAGCCCATGAAGGGCTTTTTTTATGCTTGAGGAACAGCTTCAGCGTAGTGTTTGTTATCGTATAGTCCGTTTTTAAGCTTATGAGCTACATCGGCAAAAGCATTTACAGTATATTGTACATCGTCTAACGTGTGAACTGCTGTTGGAATCAAACGCAAAATGATGGTTCCTTTAGGAATTACAGGATACAATACTACAGAACAGAAAATATTGTATTTTTCACGAATGTCATATACCACATGCGATGCCTCTTGGGGGTTACCTGACAAAACAACCGGAGTAACCGGAGACGTTGTTTTACCAATATTGATCCCCACTTCACGTAATCCGTTTTGTAATGCATGAACAATTTTCCACAAGTTTTCTTTTAGTTCCGGGCGGGTACGCATTAATTCCAAGCGTTTCAATCCGCCCACCACCAAAGGCATAGGAAGTGATTTAGCAAAAATCTGCGAACGAGTATTGTATTTTAAATAATTTATTACTTCCGGTTCAGCCGCTACAAATGCCCCAATGCTAGCAAATGATTTGGCAAATGTGCCAAAATAAACATCAATTTGATCTTGAACGCCCTGCTCCTGTCCGGTACCTCCTAATTTAGGTCCCATGGTTCCAATTCCGTGAGCATCATCTACTAATAAACGGAAATTATATTTCTTTTTCAAAGCTACAATTCCACGTAAATCTCCCTGAGCGCCACTCATACCAAATACTCCTTCGGTAATTACTAAGATACCTCCTCCAGTTTGGTCAGTTATGTGTTTTGCATGTTGTAATTGTTTTTCCAAGCTCTCCATATCATTATGCTTGTACACAAAGCGTTTTCCGGAATGTAATCGAACTCCATCAACCAAACAAGCATGCGATTCGGCATCATATACTACCACATCATGCCTTCCCAGCAACGCATCTACAACCGACATTATACCCTGATAGCCGTAATTCATCAACATTCCGGCCGGCTTTTCTACAAAAGCAGCCAGTTCTTGCTCAAATTGCTCATGCAGATCAGTTTCACCCGTCATCATTCTTGCCCCCATGGGATAGGCTAAGCCATATTTTGCAGCAGCTTCTGCATCTGCTTTTCTTACTTCCGGATGATTGGCTAAGCCTAAATAATTATTCAGACTCCATACCAATACTTCTCTTCCTTTAAAGTACATCCGAGGACCAATTTCACCAGTAAGTTTTGGAAATGCATAGTATCCGTGAGCTACCTTGGCATATTGTCCCAAAGGTCCAGGATTTTTCAGAATTTTATCAAAAATATCACCCATGTTACAAAATCTTAAATGCGAATATTATGAGAATAAATGGTTAATTTTGGGCAAAGTTATAACAAAACCAGGTAGTCGTTTGAAAAATAATCTTTCATTTTTAACAATTTCTCCCCAGTTAAAACGTTTCTTTGGATTGATGAAGGGATTGAAGGTTATAATATGGCTGTTTGCATCGATTTTTGTGTTGTCATTATTTACTGGGTGTAGCGAATATCAGAAGCTGGTAAAAAGTACCGATTATGCTTTAAAATACGAAAAGGCTAAAGAATATTATAATAAAAAGAAATATTCTAAAGCCCTTACCTTGTTTGAAGAACTTTTAACCATCTACCGGGGAACTACAAAAGCTGAAGAAATTTATTATTATTATGCATACAGTCATTATGGTGTAGGCGATTATATTTTGGCTAATCACTTTTTTACTACGTATTCTTCCATATACCCAATGAGTAGTAGGGTAGAGGAGTGTGATTTTATGGCAGCCTATTGCCATTATTTAGATTCACCCCGCGATGTATTGGAGCAGTCGAATACGTTATTAGCTATTAGCGAATTGCAGTCATTTGTTAATCGTTACCCCCAAAGCTCAAGGGTTGCCAGGTGCAATGAATTGATTGAAGAATTACGCAAGAAACTAGAAAATAAAGCTTATCGTAATGCTATGCAGTATTACAGCATGGAAAAATATAATTCGGCTTCGGTAGCGTTTGCTAATGTGTTGAAGGAATTTCCGGATACAGAAAGGAGATTTGAGTTATATTACATGATTATTAAGTCTAATTATATGTATGGAAAGTTAAGCGTTCGGTCAAAAAAGAAAGAACGTTTGCAGTTAGCTAAAGATAATTATATTAAATTTGCCGACAAATTAGCTTCTTCAAAATACGCAAAACCAGCGCAAGAAATCATGCAGAAAGTAGAAGCTGAGTTAAAGTTGTTGGAAGAGGAAGATAAAAGATTAAAAGAAGAAAAATCAAGAAGTAAACAATAGAGGTATGAGTTATAAAAAAGTTCAGGCAGAAGTTACAACAGTTACCCGCGATGTAACCCAGTTGAATGAACATACTGGCAATGTATATAAGTCTATTGCTATTTTAAGTAAACGAGCCAACCAAATTCAGACAAAAATTAAAGAAGAGCTTCAGAATAAGTTGGAAGAGTTTGCCAGCCATACCGATAATCTGGAAGAAGTATTTGAAAATCGGGAACAAATTGAAATTTCCCGTCATTACGAAAAACTTCCCAAGCCTGCAGCCATTGCTTATCAGGAGTGGGTGGACGGTCAAATTTATTTCAGAGACCCTGAAGAAGAAGCATAAGCCTATTTTTTATTAAATCCAGACTATGAATTTGTCCGGTAAAAAAATCCTGCTGGGAATTACCGGAGGCATTGCTGCGTATAAAACTCCCCAACTGGTTCGATTGTTGATAAAACAGGGGGCGCAGGTACGGGTAGTGATGACCCCCGATGCTCATCATTTTGTTACACCACTTACATTAGCTACTGTTTCGCGAAATCCGGTGCTTACAGATTTTTATGATGAAAATGGTTCGTGGAATAATCATGTGGATTTGGCTTTATGGGCCGATCTTATATTAGTAGCTCCACTTACTGCCAATACCTTGGCAAAAATGGCCCAAGGGCTATGCGATAATCTATTATTAGCAGTTTATTTATCTGCCAAATCGCCGGTGATGTTGGCACCCGCCATGGATTTAGATATGTATCAGCATCCTGCGGTGCGTATTAATATAGAAACTTTAAAAGCATTTGGGCACCAGGTTATTCCAGCGGCTAATGGTGAGCTTGCCAGCGGTTTATCTGGCGAAGGCAGGATGCCAGAGCCGGAAGAATTGTTGCAACATGTATTATATCATTTTTTATCAAAAAAATCCCTCCAAGGTAAACGCATATTGATAACTGCCGGGCCTACTTTTGAAGCCATCGATCCGGTAAGGTTTATTGGAAATCATAGTTCGGGAAAAATGGGTGTTGCTTTGGCAGATGAATTAGCAATGCGAGGGGCTTCAGTAACCTTAGTTTGTGGCCCATCGAGCATTCAATCAACTCACCCTTCAGTAAACCGTATTAATGTAACTTCTGCAAATGAAATGTACCAAGCCGCGGTAGAAATCTTCAAAGACTCAGATGCCGCTATTTTAGCGGCTGCCGTAGCTGATTATATGCCGGCCGATATATCCTCTTCTAAGATCAAGAAAAAAGAGGATAAAATGACGTTGCAACTCATCAAAACCCCTGATATTTTAGCTTCTTTGGGTAAAATAAAAAACAAAAAACAAGTGCTGGTTGGTTTTGCTTTAGAAACCGATGATGAAGAAAAACATGCCATAGAAAAACTCAAGAAGAAAAACCTCGACTTTATAGTTCTTAATTCATTGAATGATCTGGGTGCCGGTTTTAAGCATGATACCAACAAAATTTCCATCATTGACCGAAATTTGAAGGTGATTCGCTACGGACTCAAATCAAAATCTGAAGTTGCCTTAGATATTGCTGATTATTTAGAAACCGTATTAAAAAAAGTGCAAGGATGAAACGATGTTTTTTTTTGATTTCAATTTGCATGGGATTAGGCTGGCAGCTTTATAGCCAGGAGCTGAAATGTAATGTAACGGTAAATAGCAATCAGATTGCCCAAGTAGACCGTTCTATTTTTGACGCTTTACAAAAAGGTATTTATGAATTTATGTATAATACACAATGGACTGATGAAATTTATCAAGATTATGAGAAAATAGAATGTGGTATTTTTATAAATGTTACTGAGCAAGAAAAAGACAACGCTGGACAAATTGTAGCTGATCGATACAAAGGTACCATTACGATAAACGCTCGTAGGCCAGTATATAATACGTCTTATTACACTACTATATTTAATTACCAGGATAATGATTTTACTTTTCAATATATCCCTTTTCAGCAATTTTATTATTCTGAAAACACAAGCATGTCAAATCTAACAGCAGTATTAGCATTTTATGCGTATTATATAATAGCCTTAGATCATGAAACCTTTTCGCTGGAAGGAGGAGAGAAATACATGGTAAAAGCTCAGAACATTGTAAATATGTCGCAAAATTTAGCAGATCGGGGTTGGAAAGCTAATGAAGGAAATAGTAACAGGTATTGGCTAGTTTATGATTACTTAAGCCCAGCCTTTAAACCACTGCGAACTTTAATGTATAATTATCACCGAAAAGGATTTGATGTAATGCAGCAAAATTTGGATGAAGGACGTGCACAGGTAATAGAATCATTAAAAACTTTGGAAAAAATCTGGACCCAGCGCCCAAATGCATTTTTACTTCAGGTGTTTTTTAGTACCAAACGCAATGAAATATTGTCTATGTTAAAAGAAACACCGCTTAACATCAAGGCCGATTTAATTCCTATTCTTAAAAAAGTAGATCCATCTCAGGCTTCTAAATATGATGAAGTAAATAAGTAGTCCTCAAAATTCCTTCGTACTGCCTATCTTTTTTTAATTTCGTGTTGTTTTCAGCAGGTAGTATGCTAAAATCACTGCACATACAGAATTATGCCATCATTCGTGAAATTGAATTGGAGTTTGACTCTGGTTTAAATATTATAACAGGTGAAACCGGTGCTGGAAAGTCTATTTTATTAGGAGCCTTATCCTTGGTTGCCGGAAACAGGGCAGACCTCTCCGTATTATCAGACGATTCCAAAAAATGTGTGGTAGAAGCACAGTATGATCTTTCCTCCCTGAATCTTCGATCTTTTTTTGAGCAGCAGGAATTGGATTACGATACAGTATGCTTTATACGTCGCGAAATATTGCCCGGCGGTAAATCCCGTGCATTTGTGAACGATACGCCGGTGTCGTTGCAAGTACTAAAATTGCTTTCTGATGAATTAATTGATATACATTCCCAACACCAGAATTTGCTTCTTAAAACCAGTCGTTTTCAGCTAGAAATGCTGGATGCGTTTGCCGATTCGGAAGAACTACTGAAAAAATTATCACAAGAGGTGAAGCAATGGAAAGAGCTTTGTAAAAAAATAGAAGATACCCGCCAAGAAAATCAAAGGCTTTTAGCGGAATCAGATTTTTTACACTTTCAATTTGATGAATTATACAAAGCTGC
>CALEWF010000067.1 GCA_937925455.1 uncultured Flavobacteriales bacterium
CGTGCCCTGTGGGCTTCGCCCCTGCGGGCTTTCCACTGCCATCCGCAGCAGACGGGGCATCGGGTGAATCTCAACCCTACAAGGCAAAGAAATACGCGGCAGCCCCCCATCTAAGATTAAAAAAATCCTAATGACAATTTGGGGATTATACTGTTCATGATGAATAAAAGTCCATTGTTTGAATTTATGCTATGCGAAAAGGTTTTTTATATTTTCGTGCAAAACTATACAAATACACATGTGGCATAATAACATTCTTGAAGCAATTGGCAACACACCAATGGTTAAATTAAACCGAATCACTAAAGATTTACCTGCCACTGTGCTGGCCAAAGTTGAAACCTTCAATCCGGGAAATTCTATTAAAGATCGTATGGCGCTCAAAATGATAGAAGATGCAGAGCGTAAAGGCATACTAAAGCCTGGCAGTACAATTATTGAAGGAACATCTGGAAATACGGGAATGGGATTGGCGATTGCTGCCGTAATTAAAGGATACAAATGTATATTTACTACTACCGATAAACAAAGCAAAGAAAAGATTGATGCACTCAAAGCTTTTGGTGCTGAAGTGATTGTTTGCCCAACAAATGTTGATCCGGAAGATCCACGTTCATACTATTCGGTTTCTTCCAGATTAGTAAATGAAATCCCTAATTCGTGGAAGCCCAATCAGTATGACAATCTTTCTAATCGGCAGGCTCATTATGAAACTACAGGACCAGAAATTTGGAATCAGACCGAAGGTAAAATTACGCATCTGGTTGCCGGTGTTGGTACTGGCGGAACCATTACCGGTACAGGCATGTTTTTAAAAGAAAAAAATCCTGCAGTACAAGTCTTGGGTATTGATACGTATGGCTCGGTATTTAAAAAATACAAAGAAACCGGAATTTTCGACAAGAATGAAATTTATCCATATGTAACCGAAGGAATAGGAGAAGATTTCCTACCGGAAAATGTGGATTTTAATATTATAGACCATTTTGAAAAGGTTACTGACAAAGATGCAGCCGTGATGACCCGGCGCATTCCTAAAGAAGAAGGCATTTGGGTAGGTAATTCTTCCGGAGCTGCCCTGCAAGGTTTAATGCAAATGGCCGATCGCTTTAAGCAAGGCGATGTAGTAGTGGTGATTTTTGTGGATCATGGTACCCGATATTTAGGTAAAATGTTCAACGACGACTGGATGTTGAAAATGGGATATTTGGATAAATCCGGATTATGTGCTGCCGATATTATATCCTCATCTCAGAAACCTCCGTTAGCCAGTATTGAAGCTTCGGAAACTGTTGCTAAAGCAGCGTTTATCATGACCACCAACGATTTCTCACAAATTCCAGTTACAGACAACGGACGCATTGTAGGTACCCTACATGAAAAACATTTGTTTGAAAAAGTATTACAAGACCCAACCATAAAAAAACTTCCAGTAAGAGAAGTAATGGATGAGGCATTGCCGTTTGTGGATATTACTACTTCTTGCGATGCATTATCAACCATGCTGAATAATGATATACCTGCTGTGCTGGTACGTGATTTTAAAACTGATAGTAATTACATCATTACCCGTTCTGATATAATGCGTATTCTGCTATAATACACCGGTGTGGGTTGATAAATACTTAGCATACTTACAATGCTTTGGGTTGTATAAATATAATTTTGAGTAGGTACTCCAAAGCCTATTTTTTGTATGGCAGTAAATTTAGTTCAGCATCTTGATCAAATGAATTTTTTTATATGTGTGCCTGATAAACTTCAGCGCATTGTTTCATTAGTGCCTTCGCAAACGGAGTTTTTATGTGATCTCGGGCTGGAAAAAAACATTGTAGGCATCACCAAATTTTGCATATATCCGGCCAGTTGCTACCAATCTAAAGTCAGGGTAGGAGGTACCAAAAATTTTTCGCTTGAATCTATTCGTTTACTTAAACCGGATATAATTATTGCAAACAAAGAAGAAAATGACGAAGAACAAATTTTAAAATTGAAAAGCCTCTATCCGGTTTGGATTAGTGATGTTAGAACCTTGAAACAAGCCGAAGATATGATGTGTAGGTTGGGAGAGGTTTTTCGCAGGAATGAAAAAGCACAAGAAATCATAAAAAAAATTCAACACAACTTTTCAAAGATTCAACCGCTAAAGCGGCCACTTCGAACAGCATACTTCATCTGGAGAAAACCGTATATGTCTATCAATCATGATACATTTATACATGACATGATGCAGTACATTGGCTTAGAAAATTGTTTTGCAAAGGAAAAAGCCCGGTATCCACAAATAACCGAAGCTATGTTGAAAGAAGCTGAACCGGAAGTGATTTTATTATCTTCAGAACCATATCCTTTTAAGGAAAAACATTTTGATGAAATTCGTGCTGTTTGTCCTAAAGCCAGAATTTTTTTAGTTAACGGAGAAATGTTTAGCTGGTACGGTTCCCGATTGATTCAATCCCCGGCTTATTTTCAAAAGCTAATCAAAAAGCTCTCAGAATAACTTACCTGCAAGCATTATCTTTTGTATCTTTACAATATTATATGAAATCAGGGTTTATACATCGCTTATTATTCTTGATTTTGCTTTTGGGCACGGCGTGTAAGGTGAATTATTCGCTTTCCGGCGCCTCTATCCCTGATAATGTGAAAACAGTATCTATTGAATATTTCGAAAATCAAGCAGCCCTTACCAATCCCAATTTTCCCCAAATCATTACAGAAGCACTTCGCGATAAATTTTTATCGCAAACCCGGCTTAAACTGGTAAATTCTGACGGAGATGTACATTTTCGTGGCTTTATTACTGCCTATCAGTCTGCGCCTGTAGCGGTGAGTGGAAATGACCAGGCTTCGTTAAACCGGTTGACGATTTCAGTGGCCGTATCTTATGAAAACAAACTGGACGAATCGCAAAATTTCAATCAGTCGTTTACCCGTTTTGCCGATTTTTCAGCCAGCCAAAACCTCTCCTCCGTTGAAGATGCTTTGATGAATGAAATTGCAGGTCAACTGGTACAAGATATTTTTAACCGCGCTTTTTTAAATTGGTAAATTCAGTAACTAAGCAGTGTATTCATAATTCATTATAGAATGTTTTTTTAATTTTCACTATCTTGCACTAAAATTTATTCATAGTGTTTTGTTGATTATGCAAGCAGTAATTGATTCCCCAATGATAGCAACCTACAACATAGAAGAAGCTTTTAAGGAAGATGTGAAACAGGTATCATCTTCAGATGAACGTACTTTTCTTGACTGGTTATCAATTTGTAAAGGCGAGGGCGCTATTAAATGGCAAAAAATAAAAAAACAACAATCGGTTATTGATAAATTCATTCAATCTGAACCCAAAATTCAACCGGTAAAAGGAGTGTTGAACGAAATTCGTGATTTCGATGCAGAAAATAAATCAACTAAAAAAGAAATTGCCGAAATGATAGTTTCTGAAACACTGGCTAATATTTATTATCAACAAAAAAAGTTTTCTCTTTGTATCGAAACCTACCGAAAATTAAGTTTGCTTTATCCTGAAAAAAGTGCTTACTTTGCCAGCCAAATTAAAAAAATAGAAAAAGAACAAGAATTATAATTATAAAATTATGACCGTTGTATTTACCATACTCATTATGTTGTGCGCACTATTGCTCATATTGGTAGTGCTAATTCAAAATTCCAAAGGCGGTGGTTTGGCTTCTAATATTGGAGTTTCCAATCAGATAATGGGAGTTAAAAAAACTACCGATGTAGTAGAAAAAGCTACGTGGTATTTAATTGGTATTCTGGTAATATTGTGTATTGGATCAGGTTTTGTCTTTAAGCCTGCTAGTAGCAGGGCTCAATCAACTGGCGTAGATGAACAAATTATAACAAACTTAGAAGTTCCTCAAAATCCTAATGCCCCGCAGATTCCCGCAGGGCAATAAATTCCAAAACCTTAAACACATAGGCTATCGAAAGATAGCCTTTTTTTTTATCAATTCAAGCTCTTCAAAACCCAGATTTTTTTAAATATTTTTTTTTGAGGCTGCTTAAGCGGCTGTTCGTTACAAGTCCTCGGGGCTCAGCCACACAGGGCATCGGGGTAGCGGTGTCTTCGTGCCCTCAGCCCCGCTACCCCGTGCCCTGTGGGCTTCGCCCCTGCGGGCTTTTCACTACCATCCGCAGCAGTTTATCCCCGGTATTTTATCTTAAAATATAAAAATAGCATAATCACAGGTTTAATCATTTTGAGTTTTGTCATATTGTCAGCTTTTTTCTGCCAAATATTTACTTCCCCATATGCTTTACTGAAAAATTGACAAAAAAATAGCTAATATGTGGGTTTGGCACAGATTCTGAATAAATAGGGGGTGAATTAAAAATCGTTTAACCATTAAAATAAAAAGAATATGAGTAGCATAAAAGTAAGACCTCTTCACGACAGAGTAATCGTGGAACCCGCAGCTCCTGAAGAAAAAACAGTAAGCGGTATTATTATTCCTGACACTGCCAAGGAAAAACCACAGCGAGGTACCATTGTGGCAGTAGGTTCTGGTAAAAAAGATGAGCCGATGACAGTAAAAACCGGCGATCAAGTGTTATATGGAAAATACTCTGGAACCGAAATTCAGATAGATGGCAAAGACTATCTGATTATGCGTGAAAGTGACATTTTTGCTATTCTTTAATTTAAATAAATTTATTAACCTGTAATTAAAATCAAAAAAATATGGCAAAGCAAATCACATTCGACGTTGATGCTCGGGAAAAACTAAAAAAAGGAGTTGATTCATTGGCCAATGCAGTAAAAGTTACACTTGGCCCCAAAGGACGCAACGTAATAATTGATAAAAAATTTGGTGCACCGGCTATTACTAAAGATGGTGTATCTGTTGCTAAAGAAATAGAATTGGCTGACCCTATTGAAAACATGGGAGCTCAAATGCTTAAAGAAGTAGCTTCAAAAACAGCCGATATTGCCGGTGATGGTACTACTACAGCTACTGTTTTGGCACAAGCTATTGTGAATGCTGGATTAAAGCATGTAGCTGCCGGAGCCAATCCTATGGACCTAAAGAGAGGGATAGATAAAGCCGTTGAAACCGTTGTTGCTTCCTTGGCTAAAATGAGTAAGAAAGTAGGAGATGACAACAAGAAAATTGAACAAGTAGCTACTATTTCTGCCAACAACGATAGCAATATCGGTAAGCTCATTGCTGAGGCTATGCAGAAAGTAGGTAAAGACGGTGTGATTACTGTTGAAGAAGCCAAGGGTACCGAAACAGAAGTTAAAACTGTAGAAGGTATGCAGTTTGACCGTGGATACCTATCACCGTATTTCGTAACTAATCCGGATAAAATGGAAGCTGAGTTGGAAAATGCATGGATCCTGATTTACGACAAGAAAATCTCATCCATGAAAGAATTGCTTCCCATCCTTGAAAAAACCGCTCAAACCGGTAAGCCATTATTAATCATCTCTGAAGAAGTAGATGGTGAAGCGTTGGCAACCTTGGTGGTTAACAAATTACGTGGTACATTAAAGGTTGCTGCTGTAAAAGCTCCCGGATTTGGTGACCGTCGTAAAGCCATGTTGGAAGATATCGCCATTCTTACCGGTGGTACCGTTATCTCTGAAGAGCGTGGTTATAAATTAGAAAATGCTGACCTAAGCTACTTAGGTAAAGCTGAGAAGATTGTGATTGATAAAGACAACACCACAATCATTAACGGTGCCGGAAATGCAGATGACATCAAAGCCCGCATAAACCAAATTAAAGCTCAGATTGAAACTACCACTTCAGATTATGACAAAGAAAAATTACAGGAGCGTTTGGCTAAATTATCAGGTGGTGTAGCTGTATTGTATGTAGGTGCTGCTACCGAAGTAGAAATGAAAGAAAAGAAAGATCGTGTAGATGATGCCTTACATGCTACCCGCGCTGCTGTAGAAGAAGGAATTGTGCCCGGTGGTGGTGTGGCTTACATCCGTTGTATTGCTGATTTGGAAAAACTAAAAGGCGACAACGAAGATGAAACCTTTGGTATCAATATCGTGAAGCGTGCTTTGGAAGAACCGCTTCGTCAGATTGTTGCTAACGCCGGCCTGGAAGGTTCAATTGTTATCCAAAAAGTAAAAGAAGGTAAAAATGACTTTGGATACAATGCCCGTACTGAAACCTACGAAAATATGTATGAAGCAGGTGTAATTGACCCGGCTAAAGTAAGTCGTGTAGCTCTTGAAAATGCTGCATCCATTGCTTCTATGTTGCTAACTACCGAGTGTGTGCTTAGCGAAATCAAAGAAGAAAAAGCTGCACCTGCCGGTATGCCTGGTGGTATGGGCGGTATGGATTACTAATAGCTACTATTCGAATAATAAAAATAAAAACAAAAGGTACGCTCATAGCGTACCTTTTGTTTTAAAATCACAATTTTAAT
>CALEWF010000068.1 GCA_937925455.1 uncultured Flavobacteriales bacterium
ATGGAAGAAGATGAGCATGATTACATTTATATTGATATTGCCGCTGAATACCAAAACAAAGGAGATTTTGATAAAGCCCGCCAATACCTCAAAAAAGCGATTCGAAAAAATCCTTACAACGATTTGGCATACCTTGAATTACTTTTTACCATGCAGATTGATGAACGGGTAGATGAAGCGGTTGACTTCTTTCAGCAGGTGATTGATCGCGACCCGTACAATTATCTTGCTTGGTATTATCAGGGGTTGTCTTATCAAGATATGGAATTGTATGAAAAAGCCATCGAATCATTTGACTATGCCCTGGTGATTAAAGATGATTATGTGGATGCGTACATACAAAAAGCGGAATGTTATATTAACTTAGATTATTACCGCCACGCCATTGAACCTCTGAAAGAAGCGCTTAAGCATACTGAAAATAAAGCCCGTATTTTTTACACGTTGGGTGAATGTTATGAAAATCTGGAAGAGTTCGAGTCAGCTATTGAATATTATCGTGAAACGTTAAAGGTAAATGATGAGATTGCAGATGCTTGGCTGGGTATTGGTATTTGTTTAGGACAGCTGCATCGCGTACGCGAAGCATTAGAATATGTAAAAAAAGCTGTTTTGCTCGACCCCTCTAACGGTGAATACCTCCTGGTGTATGCTGATTTTTTACAGGAGTTGAATAATTTTAAAGAGGCAGAAGAAATTTACGAAACCTTGTATGATTCCATGCCTGAAAATCCCGATTTATGGCTTGATGCTTCTGCTTTGTATTATAAATTAGACGATTATCAGAAAGCATTGGAAATTCTGAATGAAGGCATGCAAATATTGCCACAGGTGGTGGATTTAAAGTATCGGGCGGCCGGTTTAATGTATCTACGCGGATATGTGCAGGAAGCAATGAAAATGTTGATAGATGCATTGGAAACGGAATATTCCCGATATCAGGATATGTTTGATTTTTTCCCTGAATTAGCTTTCGACCCTTTCATCCTAGAAATCATAAATCATTACAAACCTACTCATGGAAATTAAACTTCCGTACGTCCCTGAACGTCCACAGAAGCCCCGCAATCATGGTATAACGATGGTAATGGACAAAGGGCTGAGCATACGCCAGGCAGAAGATTTAACTGCTTCTTCAGGGCATTTGATAGATTTTATCAAGCTGGGTTTTGGTACTTCGTATGTTTCAAAAAATGTAAAAGAAAAAGTGCGTATTTACCGCGATGCCGGAATACGTACCTATTTGGGTGGAACGTTTTTTGAAGCATTTGTTGTTCGCAATCTGTTTGATGATTATTTGCGGTTGATTGATGACCTGGGATTGGATACCATCGAAGTATCCGATGGCTCGGTTCGGATGCAGCATGATACCAAGTGTGAATATATTTCTAAACTTTCCCGATACGGCACAGTATTAAGTGAAGTAGGCTCGAAGGAAGAAGGGATTTTGATTGCACCCAATAAGTGGAAAATGATGATGCAAAAAGAATTGGAAGCCGGAGCCTGGAAAGTAATTGCTGAAGCCCGAGAAAGCGGTACCGTAGGAATTTATCGCCCAAGCGGAAAAGCCCATGTGCAACTCATCAATAAAATTTTAGGAAAGATTAGTCCGGAAAGTGTTATCTGGGAAGCACCCATCAAATCGCAGCAGGCATTTTGGATTAAGCTGTTAGGTGCGAATGTGAACCTGGGAAACATAGCTCCGGAAGAAGTAATTGCCCTCGAAACTTTGAGGCTGGGCTTACGCGGCGATACCTTTTTTGCATTCCTTCCTCAAGATATGGTGAATAGCTGGATTCCTACATTTACCGATAGCGAAAAACAGGCATCCAACGGAGCCAAAAAGAAAGTAAAATCATGAAAGAAATAACCGTGCAGGAGCTGAAGCAAATGATGGATGAAAAAAAAGATTTTCAGCTCATTGATGTAAGAGAAACGTATGAATACGAAGTAAGCCAGATAGGTGGCGAGCTTATTCCTATGGGTGAGGTGATGGCCAATTTAGATAAGATTTCTAAAGACCGTATGGTAGTGGTTCATTGCCGCAGCGGAGGCCGTTCCGGAACGATTGTTAGTGTACTGGAATCTATGGGATACGATAATGTCTATAATTTACGCGGTGGAATTTTGGCTTGGATTGCTGAAATTGACCCAACCTTATCGGCTTATTAAAAGAATTATATGTCAGAACAAAAATATAAAAATAGCTCACGTTCATGGCATGATTATGCATTTCTTGCTCTCAAAGGCATGGGCATGGGGGCAGCAGATGTGGTACCCGGTGTATCCGGCGGAACAATAGCGTTTATTAGCGGAATCTACGAAGAATTGATTGATTCCATTAAATCCATCAACCACATTGCCCTAAAAATACTTTTTACCCAAGGCATCGTTGCTTTTTGGAAGCATATTAACGGAACATTTCTATTGGTGCTGCTCAGTGGTATTGCTATCAGCATCATTTCATTGGCCAAGTTGATTTCTTTCTTGCTTCAGGAACAACCGGTAATGATTTGGTCTTTCTTTTTTGGATTAATACTTGCCTCCACCTGGTTTGTTGCTAAAAAAATAACCAAACTGGATGTACCGGGAATTATTGCTTTTATTTTCGCTACCACAGTTGCTTATTACATTACTATTGCCACCCCTGCCCAAACCCCCGAAACCTGGTGGTTTATTTTCCTTTCAGGAGCCATTGCCATTTGTGCCATGATTCTTCCCGGTATTTCAGGCAGTTTTATTTTATTGTTAATGGGTAAATACCATTTTGTGTTGAATGCGGTAAAAACGTTTGATTTAAAAACCATTGTGTTGTTTGCGTTGGGTTGTGGTGTAGGCATCATTTCATTTGCTCAGTTAATTTCCTGGTTATTTAAAAAGTTTCATAATGCCACGTTAGCCTTACTTACAGGGTTTATGGTAGGTTCATTAAATAAAGTATGGCCATGGAAAATAGTTACGGAATACAGGATAAATTCCAAAGGAGAATTGGTCCCCTTTTTAGAACGTAGTGTTACCGTCAGGGAATATGAGATGGCCACCGGGCAATCCGGTTCGTTATTGTATGCTTTGTCCCTCATGCTATTGGGTGTATTGCTGATTATTTTTTTTGAAAAATTGGCTAATCATAAAAATACTACGGCTTGAAAACCTACGGGATTATTGGTTTTCCATTGACGCATTCGTTTTCTCCCCGTTATTTTGCTCATAAATTTCAACAACCGGGATTAGACGATTATCAATACATCACCGGCGAATTGGAAGATTTAAAAAAACTGGATGATTGGATTGTAGCACATCAGATACAAGGCTTTAATGTTACCATTCCACATAAACAAGCAATTCTTCCCAATATAAATTATTTTCAACCGGCTGCGTTACTCATCAAAGCCGTGAATTGCGTAAAAGTATGGTGGAAATCAAAAACGCATTATGAATTAATAGGATTTAATACCGATGTTATAGGGTTTCGTCAATCACTCGAACCGCTTTTAAAACCGCATCATACACAGGCGCTCATACTGGGTACAGGAGGGGCGGCAGCGGCAGTGGCATACGTATTACGTAAACTTCGGATTCCTTTTTTGTATGTTTCAAGATATCCTAGTCGTCTGAGCGAAATAGCCTATTCGGATGTAACGAAAGAACTTGTATCACTGCATACATTAATTATTAATACAACTCCCCTTGGCATGTTTCCTCAGGTAAATGATGCACCGCCTTTTCCGTATTCATTTGTTACTTCTCAACACTTGCTGTACGACTTAATTTACAATCCGGAAGAAACCCTGTTTTTGAAACAAGGTGTTGCCCATGGTGCAATGGTAAAAAACGGATATGAAATGCTTTGCCTGCAGGCAGAAGCTTCGTGGAAGATATGGAATGCGTAATTATTCCCAAAAACTTTCACCTACCGGAATGTTCAGTACCAGTTTCCGCAATACTCCCAGCGCGACCTGATAGGTACGGTGAATGTTGGTAAGCCGGTCGTTGCCAAACCGGTATTTTTTAGTTAGCGTTCCTTGTGGTGTAGCCCAAGCTACCCAAACGGTTCCAACCGGCTTTTCAGTACTACCTCCATCAGGTCCGGCAATGCCACTTACCGCAATGGCATAATCTGTATGCAGAAGGCTACGGGCATGTTCTGCCATTTGTATTACCGTTTCTTTACTTACAGCGCCAACAGTTTTAAGGGTTTGTTCATTTACCTGCAACACTTCTTGTTTTATCCGGTTATGATACGAAACTACTGTTCCCATGAAATAAGCTGAGCTACCCGGCACAGAAGTAATTTTATGGGCAATGTATCCGCCGGTGCAACTTTCAGCAGTGCCTAAAGTAAGCTGTTTTTCAATAAAAATGCGTTGAATGACTTGCTCTAATGTCTCTCCATCATAGCCAATAATTTCATCCCCTAAAATGGATTTTAATTTATCTTCTTGTTCCTTAATCATTGCCAAGCCATTGCCGTTTTCGTTAAGCGTACTTAACCGCAGGGTGACCTGTCCGGCGGAGGGAAGGTAGGCTAATTTGATAGCAGCAGGCAAATTGTTTTCCCATTCGGCCAACCTCATCATCAATTCCGATTCGGGGATTCCTTCGGTTAAATAGGACCGATGAAGAATGGGAGGGAGCGGATAATGCGTTTCGATGTATGGAAATACATACGTATTCATCAATTCTTTCATTTCTAATGGAACCCCAGGTAATGATACAATAATTTTTCCCTTATTTTTAAACAACATGCCCGGAGCTGTCCCCCAGTAATTCATCAGTACGGTACAGGCTTCGGGAACATAACACTGGGTTTTGTTGGCTTCGTTCAGGGTACGCCCCCTTTTTTTGAAGAAATCATCCAACATTTCAAATACCTCTTCATTAAAAACTAATCGTGTTTGAAAATATTCCGTTAATACATCTTTGGTCAAGTCATCTTTCGTTGGACCTAATCCGCCGGTAATGATAACGATATCGTGGTGTTGAATGGCTTGATCTAAAGCATTTACCATATCGGTTTTGGTATCGCCTACCGTCGTCATTCGTTTTACGGGTACGCCCCGTTTATTCAGTTCCTGTGCAATCCATACGGCATTGGTATTTACAATCTGACCAATCAGAATTTCATCCCCAATGTTCAGAATTTCGGCTTGTGGTGTTTTATTCATGGTTATAGTTGTGGAATAATCGGTGCTTTTGAAGGTTGTTTACGAACAATATTTTCAATATCATGCGATTCAAAAAAGTATTTTCCTTTTTCATTTCGCTGGGCTAAAATAATCATTGCTTTTGCCACCGTATGGGCTTCAATGCCGCGGTATTTTCTCAATCCACCAATCATAATGGGTTTTATAATCTTCATCAGGGCTTTGCCTACTTCTTCCCCAAAGCGACGCTCTTTTCTTTCGCCCAGCAACATAGAGGGGCGAAGAATATAAATCGTTTCTAAGGTGGTTTGTAATATATCGCGTTCTGTTTCTCCTTTTACTTTCAAGTAAAAATTCACGCTCCAAGCATTGGCCCCAATAGAAGAAACCAGAAAAAATTTTTTAGCAAACAGTTGCGCCATTTTGGCTGCCTGTAACGGTAAATCATGGTCCACAAAATAAAACGCCTGTTTGCTTCCGGCTTGTTTCATGGTTGTCCCCAAACAACAAAATACTTCATCTACATCAAACAACGGAGTATAATCCTGAAATCGGCTGAAATCAATCAGGTGCTCTTCCACTTTGGGATGTTGTATGCCCGTAGATTTTCTAACTAAAATACGTATCAAGGCATAATCAGGATACGTTACCAGTTGTTGGAGTAAAGAAGAACCTACCAATCCGGTGGCACCCAGTATCAAGGCTTTTTTTCCTGTTTCGCTCATAGATTTTATGTAGTTTTGCTACCCGGAACAAAATTCCGGTTTTATGGTTTAACATACCAAACAAAGTTAGTTTTTAAAATTAATCGCATGTCAAGATTTTATAGTTTACCCGTAGTTGCTAAAAAACAAGAAACAGCGGATGCCGTTTCCATCTCGTTTCAAATTCCTGATGAATTAAAAGAACAGTTTCGCTATAAGCAAGGGCAATACCTTACCTTGCAAATGGAAATCAATGGTGAAAAAGTTCGCCGGGCTTATTCCCTCAGCAGCAGCCCCGTTACAGATGATTTACATACGGTAACGGTCAAACGGGTAGAGGGAGGTAAAATGTCCAATAAAATCAATGATATTTCGCTTGGTACCATCCTCGAAGTCATGCCTCGCCTGCTTGCGAATCTTGATGAGGACGTCGTTGTGGCCGATCTGCGGCTTGGGCACCTCCTCCATCCACAGGCCTACCTCGGCCTTCGATT
>CALEWF010000069.1 GCA_937925455.1 uncultured Flavobacteriales bacterium
CCTCCCTATAAATCAGCATTATTAGAAAAATGACAATTTTTGGATTATTCTTTAGCTAATAATCGTTTATTAAACCGCTGAACATCAATATCAGAAATAATGGGTATTCGGTGCAGTATATGGTTAATGAGGGCATTACAAGCATAAGGATTAAGTATTAACCCCCGGCTCCCATACCCATTTAAAATAGCAACGGAGGAATAGCAAGGATGCATACCCACAACCGGCCTACGGTCGGCTACTGCCGGCCGAATTCCGGCAACCTGCTCTTTGATGATAAATGAAGCATCGGTAATACGTTTTACTTGATAAATAATTTCAGCAGCACCTTCTTTTGTGGAATTGTTGGTTAAATCATCCCATACATAGGTTGCGCCTGCTTTGTATGTTCCATTCGTTAAGGGAATCAAAAAAATTTTTTTATGCACTATAACCTGCGGTGCTGGTTCTTGAAATTGTAGTGTTAACACTTCTCCCTTGCATGGGCGAAAAGGAATATTTTTCCATAAAGGATGACGTGTAGCACCCACTCCCTGGCAATGAATGACAAAACTCGCATCAAATTCATTCATTCGTACACCCGATTCATGGTAACTCCATAGCTGTTCATCTGCTTCATAAAACAACAATGGGGATTGATGTTTATCTAACCATTGATGAAGGTGTGTAAGCATTAACGGCACATCCACGTACAAAGCACCAGTGATTTTAATGCATCCATGAAGTGTATTCAACGATGATTGAGGAATGAATTCCACTTCTCCATGGCAAAAATCACCCAGCATTCCGGTTTCAGCTTGCTGCCGCCAATGCACTGCCTCTTCGTTACTACTCAGTAAATGATGTATCTCGGTTTCTTTAGAAAATTTGATTTGAAGAACCTGCTCTAATTCTTTATAAAAGGCAAGAGCTTGTGGATAAATTTCCTTTGCCTTCCAGATCAGTTGTGCATTGCGAATGTGCACCGGATTAAGCATTCCATAAGCTGCCATGGAAGCGGCTGGAGCCGATGAGGCTATCCGAAGTACTTTATATCCACGTTTTACCAATTCGTATGCAATACTACTTCCGGCCAAACCGGCTCCGGTTATGATAAAATCAAATGTTTGCACCTAACAAAGGTAACAAGATTTGGCCTTTGATATTTTGTGAATAAATCTCAACAATTCCAGTCTGAATAAACTGTACATTCGCTAAAACAATTCACAATGGCAACGTTACAGCAAAAAATTCAGGCAGTAGCCGATTTTCATCATGCATTTCGAATTGGGAATAATGATAAACCAGTAACCCTATCCAAAGAAGAAGCATTGCTACGCTACACCCTGATGCGTGAAGAAAATGAAGAATATCTAGAAGCAGCACAAAAAGGTGATTTGATAGAAATAGCCGATGCGCTGGGTGACCAATTGTATATTTTACTGGGAACCATCCTTCGGCATGGATTACAGCATAAAATTGAAGAAGTATTTGATGAAATACATCGAAGCAACATGAGCAAACTCGACGAAAACGGCCAGCCCATTTATCGCGAAGATGGCAAAGTAATGAAAAGTGCCCTATATTTTAAACCAGATATAAAAACCATTCTGGAACGATAAATGAAGCTTTCCATAGAAACACTTCGAGATTTTTTGGAAGAAAAATACCGGCTTTATAACCGAATGGAATTTATTGAAACAGACCCTATCTCCATTCCGCATCTGTTTATAAAAAAAGAAGACCGTGAAATCATGGGATTTCTAACGGCCATCTTGGCCTGGGGGCAACGCCCTACGATACTTCGAAATGCACGTCTGTTAGCTTTATGGATGGATGATGCCCCACATAATTTTATTCTTTCATTTACTCCCAACGACCTAAAACCGTTTCAATCATTCAAACACCGAACATTTAACGGCACTGATACGATTTTCTTTCTAAAAAGCCTGCAGAGAATTTATCGTCAACATGATAGCTTGGAAGAAGTTTTTATTGCCGGAATGCAAGAGCATTCAAATTCATTGAGACATGCTATTCATCATTTCAGAAATGAATTCTTTTCCATAAGTCATCCTCGAAGAACAGAAAAACATATAGCCGACCCTCTTCGCAATTCATCAGCTAAACGAATCTGTATGTTCCTACGTTGGATGGTGCGAAAAGACTATGCCGGTGTTGATTTTGGAATTTGGGAAAAATTTTCTCCTGCTTGGTTACAACCTCCGCTCGACTTACATTCTGGGGCAACGGCAAGAAACCTTGGTTTACTTATTCGAAAACAAGATGATTGGAAAGCAGTAGAAGAATTAGGAAAAAATCTGCGAATTCTTGACCCCAAAGACCCTGTAAAATACGACTTTGCTTTGTACGGACTGGGAGTTTTTGAAGGGTTTAACAAGCACTATAATCAGGCTTTTCTTAATACGTAGCGTTTAAACAAATGTATAGTGAGTGCTGTAAAAATGAGTAAAAGTGAAATGATAACAAAACCCCATTTCAAGGTAGTAGCGGATGACGCTAAAAGAATTTTTGATTCTGAAATTTGCGGATAAGCCGATAACATTTGAACGATGAAAATATTTTCTGCATAATCAAACAGCATAGCTATCAGCGGAAATATACCCAACAATTCCATTTGTGGAATTTTGGGAAAACTTCTTTGAAAAAAATATACAATGCCCAAACTTAGCAACAAACCATAAGACAATGGATAAAAAAAATCTTCGGTAAGTTCAACAGCACGATAGATAGAACGCCCTGGTTCACCCAATGTATCAAACAACAACTGAACCTGTTGTAAATTATAACTTAATTCTAAGTCTAATACCTTTAATCCATGACTAAAGGGCTCAATTTTAGCTGCTGCCCTGGGCATAATCCAAAAAGCCATGGCCATATATAGCAATAATAAACTCCATAAGACTACCGGATGAAGTAAACGGTTTAAAAATTTTCTCATGTTATTTCATTTTTTGATAACTGGCTGGTATGCTGAATGGAAATTCAACTGGCTTATTTACTTCTGTTTTAGTGTAGGTAAATGTAAATACGGTATTGGTGGTATCTCCACGTAAAGTAACTTTTCCACTTTGAGGAAACTGCAATGAATCTACGGTTTGATAAGCTGTATAACTCAAATCAACTTCCATGCGGCTTGCCGGATCATAAAACAACGACCGCCAAGCTCGTTTGGCAACATCTACCCAAATGGCATGAAATAATATTTGTGGTTTTTGCGATGCTTTTTTTAATGTAAGATATTCATTCATGTCAGAAGAAGTTAACACAGTATCATTTCCTGAAACAGATACTTCATATTGTTCAGCAGGAAACAACAAGGTGGGATTTCCGGTAAAAATATTCTGCAGCATACCGAATGAAATGTCAAAATTTACAAACGAGCGAATCGTAGCGTAATCACCGGTAAAATAAGTTTTATCCAGATAATTAATGAGCTTAACTGAGTCGGTAGAAATTAAAACCCGAAACACTTCAATAATAGCCACATCCGGCTTTATGGATATCCACATCAAACTATCCCGACGTATCCTTACCCTACATTTGAGAGAATTTACTTTACCATTATTATTTACTTCTGCATTAAAACGGCCATCAAACCAATCAAAAGTAAATTGAGCCATTGTGATATTACTACCGTTTAGTGTAGTCTTTACACCTTGATTAAGCTGAATGGAGCCCATGCGGCTGGTTCTGCAAGAAGCATGAAACCATAGCATGGCAGCAATAGCAAACGTGATGATAATCCATCGAGCCATTATTCGCTCCATTGTTGGGTAGTAATTTTCAAATTAATTTGTTCTGACAATTCACCTCCGGCTGCTTTGGCTTTTTCCCAGTATTCTAAGGCTTTTTGCTTATCACCGATAAAAAATAATACATCGCCGTAATGCTCCAAAATTTCTCCAAACCTATCACCTCCCAATTTTAAAACTTCTTCAAAAACCTGCCGGGCTTTGTCATATTGTTTTAACCGAAAATAAACATATCCCTGCGTATCCAAATAAAATATGTTTTTAGGCTGTAACCTCAACACTTCGGTAATTAATTCTTGTGCCCTGGTTAAATTACGATTGGCTTTAGCCAAGTGATAAGCATAATTATTTTTTGCAGATATATTTAAAGGATCTGTATTTACTGCATTTTCATAAGCTTTTTCCATTTCAGTATAATTCTTTAACCCATAATAAGCGTCTCCCATCCCTGCATAAAATTCGCTTTTTAAATTACGGGCATCTAATACTAAATCTTTACCGGTTAAAAACACTTCTAACGCTTTGTTATAATTTTTTTGTTGCTGCCAAGCCATACCATTGTATAAATACAATAAAGGTTGTAATGGAAACAATTCAATGGCTTCTTCACTTCTCTTGGCTAACATCACCCAATTACGTGTTTCGGCATATAATCGCAGCAATTGCTCCCAAATGGAATATCGGCTATTATCGTATTTATTCACGGTTTCAAAACAGGCAATGGCTTCATCAAATTTTCTATCTCGTACCAAATAATCTCCTTTCATTGACCAAGCTTTGGGATCGTTGGGATGAGTAGCTATCATCAAATCAAGCAATTCATACGCCTGTGTTTTACGTAAGGTATTATGCTGCGAAATTTCATAATACGAAAGCATAATTTTTACTTTATTATCAATTTTTACTTCCGGATTTTGAAATGCCAACTTTAAATATTCAAATGATTTACTTAAGTCTCCCTTTTCCTGGTAAAAATTAGCCAATGCCAAATGAATTATGGGATTGTCAGGCTCTAATTCAATCACTTTTTCATAGGCCTTTAATGCATCTTCTTTTTTATTCATGGATAAATAAACTTCGGCAAGTACCCCGTAGTATTGGGCATTATTGGGAAATGCACGAACTAGTTTTTGAATTTCTTCTAAAGCGGCCTGGGGTTTTCCCATACCCTCATACAACTTTTGTTTTTGCATGGAAATTTCCGAATGAATTCCAATTCTTTTTTCTAATTGATCAAACAACCCGATGGCTTCTTTGTATTTTTTCTGAGCAATGTATATATCAGCCAAATCAAGCACATATTCATGATTCTCCGGTTCGAGCTTCAATAATTCTTTGTAGAGTTTTTCGCTCTCTTTGAATTTTTTTAATTCAATCAGTGCCTGTGCATAGCTCAACAAATACCACTTATTCGTAGGTTCTGCTTTAATGGCCGCTTCAAAGTAAGGCAGTGAAGATTCATATTTTTTACCAATGAAATAAATTGAAGCAATTTCGTAGTTTGAAGCCCCATGAGTAGGATTTAGTTTCAAACATTCCTGAAATTTAATCAACGCCTGATCTAAATTGCCTATGATTTTCTGTGTTACTGCCTCACCAAAGAGGTTGGTAAGTCTTACACGTTCGGCATCATAAAAAATAGTTTGTGTAGATTCGTTTTTCTTTTTTTTATCCTTATTTTTTTGAGCATAAAGCACATGAACCGGAAAAAATATCCAGCAAAAAAGAAAACATATTGAGATTAATTGTTTTATCATTCCTGCACACTATAATCGCCTAAGCTGAGCTGTTTCGCATTTCCTTTATATACTGCATGGTTGCCAATCATGGAATTTTCAATCACCGCATTTTGAATGAGCGTTTGTTGTTGTATAATACTGTTTCTTACCACCGAATCTCGAATGATTGTACCACTGCCTAAAGAAACGTGTGGGCCAATAACGCTATTGTATAGTTCTACATCCTGACCAATATAACAAGGTTCAATAATTACACTTTGGTGATTTTTTATTTTTTGTGATTGTAAATTTTCACTATCTTTTACTAATTCTAATATACGCTGATTCGTATATACGGTTGCATCCTTGTTTCCGCAATCAAGCCATTCATCCACCTTTCCGGTTTTAAATACCAAACCTTTGTTTTTCATATTTACTAAGGCATTAGTAAGCTGGTATTCTCCTTTTTCCTTAATGTCATTATCAATGAGGTATTGAAGTTCATTCTCCAGATTTGCACCATCTTTAAAATAATAGATACCAATGATGGCCAAATCAGAAACAAATTCTTTGGGTTTTTCAACCATATCGGTAATTTCGCCCTGCTCATTTAGTTTTACTACACCAAAAGCGCTGGGGTCTTTTACCCGGTGAACCCAAATAATTCCTTCCTGCGAAGTATCCATTTTAAATTGTGCAGAAAACAAGGTATCGGCAAATGCCACCACCACTTTGTTTTTCAAACATTCCCGGGCACAAAGAATCGCATGAGCTGTTCCCAACGGCTCTTCCTGATAAAAAATTCGGCCTTTGGCACCAACTTTATCTGCTATATATAATAAACGTTCTTCGGTTTCTTTGCCAAAATCGCCTATTACAAAGGCTATCTCTTCAATCTTTTCACCACATACCTTGGCAATATCTTCTACTAAGCGCTGTACTATCGGCTTACCGGCTATGGGAATCAGAGGCTTGGGAATGGTAAGGGTGTGAGGCCGCATTCGCTTACCCATACCCGCCATTGGAATTATTATATTCATGAATTTTAAAAATTCTAAGTTGACAAAACTACGAACTCATTCCTACATTGCCAATTCAATCATTAATTGTTTCATTTCAGTTTAATTCCACATAGTTCAAATCTTTTCCAAACGTATCTTTTAGCCCCAAAGTGGAAATTATAGCTAAAAAGAAACACATAGCACCTACTACCATGGCACTACCAATAATTCCAAGAGAATCTACATGCGCTAATTCTTTAAATACAAAAGTGATGGGAATCACTGCCCCCCTTACAAAATTGGGCACGGTAGATGTAACAGTAGCCCGTATGTTAGTACCAAACTGCTCGGCAGCTATGGTTACAAACAAAGCCCAATAACCCGTACCCGCTCCCAACAAAAAACATAACAGATAAAAATAAAAACTACTGCCCCCTTTCTGACTAAATAAATATAATCCCACAAAACCAATACAAAAAATTAAATAAATGAGTATGACTTTTAGACGAGAACGTAAAATCTGGCTGAACAAACCACTGAGAAAATCACCTACACTCAAGCCAATGTAGCAATACATCACCGCAGTACCGGTAACAATATCTTCTTTCAACCCAAGGATAGATTCAAAATAGGTTTCAGACAAACTAATGAGCACCCCCACCACATACCATACGGGCAATCCTATGGCCACACAACGCATGTATTTTAAAAACCGTTGCCGATTGGTAAACAACGAAATAAAATCTCCACGTTTGATACCGGCTTCTCTGGTTTGATGAAACATACCCGATTCTATAGCTCCAATGCGAAGCAATAATAACGCAATACCCATTAAACCACCCACCCAATAAGACGTTTGCCAATCAAACTGATGTGCCACCAAGGCTGCAAATACAGCACCCAATGCCCCAAATGTTACAACTATCATAGTACCAATACCTCGCTTTTCCTTGTCCATAATCTCTGTTATCAAGGTAATGCCGGCACCCAGCTCTCCAGCCAGCCCCAGGCCTGCTATAAAACGCACCAAAGCATAGGTATTCAAATCCCACACATAGGCATTTGCAATGTTTGCCAATGAATACATGAGGATAGAGCCAAACAATACACTCAATCGCCCTCGCTTATCGCCTAACATTCCCCAAAATATTCCACCCAACAGCATTCCCCCCATCTGGCAGTTAAATAAAAAAATCTCCACCTCCTTCAGTTCTTCTGTTTGAAAACCTAAACTAAGCAAACTGGCTTTTTTTACTACATTAAACAGAATGAGGTCATAGATATCTACAAAATACCCAAGTGAAGCAACAATGATGATAAGCAACTGCTGTCGGAAATGCGCATCGTTTTTTTTCATATCTTATTATTGAACGAATATAGGAGTTTGACGAAAATTCAAAAAAATTGAATTCATTTCATCCTATTGGAAATAAGAAAAATAAAACCTTTTAACAATAATATTAACCTCAAAAACTAAATAGAATTGTTGCAAACCTGGTATTTTTCTACGAACTTTAAATTATATTGTGATTATCCATGAAAAAAATTTTTCCATTACTAAGTTCTGCAGCAATAGTTATTTCAGGTGTCTTTTTTATTTTTAAACAGAATCAAATCTTCCAAAAACCTATAGCCCAACCCAATCTAAAACAAAACCGTGGCCCGGGAAATCCCGGATGGTGGGAACAATGGTTTGAGATGAAAAAAGACGAAAACGGGAAAATACCCTTCGACCGTATTCAGCGGCTACGCCAGCAGGTAGCCATACAACGGATGATGAAAAGCGGAGAATCTAATCTTGCCAACTTACAGGAATTGGGACCCAATAATGTAGGTGGGCGTACCAGGGCACTTCTGGTAGATAAAACCAATCCGAACCGTTTATTTGCCGGCGGAGTTTCAGGTGGTTTATGGGTGAGTACCAATGGAGGTAGTACCTGGTATCCGGTGAATGATGATGCACCCAACCTATCCATCACATACATTACTCAAAATCCATTTACCCCCAACGTGCTATATTATAGCACCGGCGAATGTGCTGGAAATAGTGCTGGTATACCCGGCGATGGGGTGTATAAATCAACCGACGGTGGAATGAGTTTTCAAAAACTTGCTTCTACTAATAGCTCAGCCTTTAATTACACCTGGCGAATAGCCTGTTCGCTAACAGACACCAACACACTCTATGTAGCAACTCGTGATAGCGGATTGTATCGTAGCACCGATGCCGGAATAAGTTTTCATAATATTATCAGCTCTGGAGAAATTACCGATTTAGAAGTGTTTCCAGATGGGAGTGTAATTGCCGCAATAATGGGACAAGGATTATTTCGTTCTTCTGATGGAAGCCCGGGAAGTTTTGTGGCTATTAATAACGGTTTGCCCACCAGCGGGTTTTACCGTATAGAAATGGCTTATTGCGATAGTATGCCTAATATAATGTATGTAATGCATGAAGCCATTTCAGGCAATGACATTATTGGATTATTTAAAACTACTGATAGCGGAAATTCTTGGTTCGAAGTTACCAATCCTACCACTGCCGGTGTGGGGTTTTATTTTCCCTGGTATTGTTTATCCATAGCAGTTAGGCCTAGTAATCCTAACTATGTATTAGTTGGGGGAGTAAATTGCGGATACTCGATGGATGGTGGGTTAAGCTGGAATGTACACCATGATTCGCATGCCGATTACCACATTTTTGTATTTAACCCCGCCAACCAAAACGAATGTTATGTAGGCAACGACGGTGGAGTGTATAAATATTTTCCTCAAACGAATATTGCCTATGTTGATTTAAACCAAGGATATCGGGTAACCCAATTTTATACAGGTGCGTTCTTCCCGGTGGGAAATAAATGCTGGGGTGGAACGCAAGACAACGGCACCCAGAGTGGTAGTTCTTTATCACAGAGCTTTGACCACATCTTTGGTGGAGACGGGGCGTTTACTGCCATACACCCTCAATCACCCAACATTGGATATGTTTCTTGGCAAAACGGCCATATTCTAAAGTGCTATGACGCTCATAACCCCATGCCTTACTTTGAATACATTATGGGAGCTATGGATGCTAACAGCGATTTTGATATTGATGATGATACTTGGTTTATCAACCCCTTTGAAATCAACCGCCAGGATGGCGATCAGATATTCTTTGTAACCCGCGACAGATTATGGCGCAGCATTGACGGAGGAAACAACTGGGAAATATGCACCAAACCCATCACCGATTTATATGCAATAGGTATCAGCAATGAGCCTATGCCTACCGTATATGTAGGTGGACGAGGAAAACTTCGTCGGCTCGACAATGCCTACGTAAGCCTGCCTAACGACGAAGTAAATCTCAATTCTTCCATACCTACTTCACTAAATACAAGTTTTATGAGCAACATCGTAGTTTCGGCCAATGACCCAAATACATTCTATGTTTCATTTAGCAGCTATGTAAATCAACCTCGTATTTGGAAAGTAACGAATGCCAAAACAACTCCGGTTTGGACTTCCATTCACGGAGATTTGCCCGAAGGCCTGCCGGTAAACTGGATTGAAGTTAGCCCCTACGATGAAAACGTGATGGCAGCTGCAACCGATTTTGGGCTCTATACTACCGTGGACGGAGGTGTTCACTGGGTATTGGAAGAAGATATACCGTTTGTATCCATTCATCAGCTAAGACTTCGACACAGCGACAATACGTTGTTCATATTTACGCATGGACGGGGAATATGGAAAGCCAACTTGCCCATGACCGGGCTGGGCACCTCGGTAGCAACTACTACTTTGCCCATTAAAATTTATCCCACCATTACCCGAAATAACCCCATTCAAATTATTCTTCCTGAACCTGGAGTGTACCAACTTACCGTACATGATTTACAAGGCAAGCAGCTATACCGTCAAGCCATTTACCACAGCATTGCTATTCATCCAGAAGTTTTTCGATCCGGAATCTACCTTGTTACTTTATCTCAAAATGGAAGAATATTAAAAACAGAACGAATTGTTATTCAGTAAAAATTTTTAAAACTACACTGTTGTCCGAGATAAATTTCAACCTCAATGTTTCAATAGAATTTTTAATTTATCAGGCTGCCTATGGGGCTGTTCGTTACAAGTCCTCGGGGCTCAGCCACACAGTGCATCGGGGTAGCGGTGTCTTCGTGCCCTCAGCCCCGCTACCCCGTGCCCTGTGGGCTTCGCCCCTGCGGGCTTTCCACTTCCATCCCCGGCAGTCCACCCCGCTGGGACGGTTGATTTGAAGATTGTTAGATTTGAAGATGAGAGGATTTGAGGATGTATTAATTGTATTGTATTCATAATTCATAATTCCTAATTGAATATTGGCTCAGGTGTGCGTAGGTTGCAAACCGCATTGACTATGCGTTTTAGGAGTTAATCGTTAGCAGAAGATGCGTTGTAGCATACAGATTGCTTCCCCACCAAATGTGGGTCGTCATGACGGTAAGATTATCGGGGTAGTGGGTGAACCCGCCCCTACAAGGCAGAGAAACACGCGGTTTCCCCCGTTTAATCAAAAATATTGTAATGTCAATTGTGTGGGTTGGTTATATACACAACAAAATCTTCAAATTTTAAAAACTAAACTAAAATGAACCAAGCCTCTAAGTTCCAAGCAAAATTATATGGCTTAATTTTTATTATCCAATAAATCTATGTAAGTAAACCCATTAAACCCAAATTATGCAATA
>CALEWF010000070.1 GCA_937925455.1 uncultured Flavobacteriales bacterium
TAACAAACGGCCGTTCCACACGAAAAATTTGTATAACCTTAAAATTTAGAGTTATGAAAACGGTTTTATTTTTTATCAGTTTATATTTAGGCTTTAATGCGTATAGCCAAAATCCTAAAAATGCTTTACCAGGCAATTCAAACAATAGTCCGGTTAAACAAACCTTTAGTTCTAATGAAACAAATAGCTTTAACAACTTTAACAAATCAAAAAATGTAGGTGGAAAAACAAAAGCAGATATTTCAAAACCCGGTTCAGGACGGGGGTCTAATTCCAATAACTGGCATAATGGTCCTCGGGGTGGAGGAAGAAATAACACCGGCATAGCAAAGCCAGATTTTGACTTTAACTTGCCTTTTTTTGTGTTTTCCAATCCTTTCAATTTCAACAATATAAATTCATCTGTTTCTTACGTTAATAAAAATAATACAGATTGCAGAACATGTGTTGGTTCGCGTTGGTTTATAGGTGCAAGTGTGAATGCTTCAATTCCAGTTGGTAAATTTAATATTGACCACCCACAATCTACAAGTTATGCAAAAACAGGTATCAATGTAGAGATGGATGTACATTATTATTTTTTAAGAAGACTTAATACAGGTATATTATTTAGCTTAAACAAAAATTCATATACTAATCCTCTGTATGAAAGTTTTATCTATTCAAGAATTCCTTCAAATGCTACGAATATCAATACCCAATTCAACCCATGGGATAGCTATAATATCATGTGGAGTTTAGGATATTCACAACCCGTTTGGAAAAACATAGCAATAAACTTTCGGGGAAATGTAGGTTTGAATATCACAGAATTTCCCAAAGCCAATTCAGACTATATGATGTACAATAACACATATCGTAAAGAATATGGTTCCACTGGATTTGGATGGGTATATGGAGGAGGTCTTGCCATTAACTATTATTTTAGTCCATGTGTTGCAGCCTTTGTAAATGTTTATGGATATCATACAAAAGTGCAATTTAAAGGGCTGAATGAAAAAACAATATTAAACGATGTGGTTCAAAGAGAAGAAAAAATCAGCGAACCTTTTCAAAAAGAACACACCTGGCTGGTTGTGGGCGGTGGAGTAAAATTTACAATTGGAAAATAATTTATTTTAAAATCTTCAAAATTTTTTAAAGATTTTCCACCTGTTTATTTCTGAATAAGCAGGTGGAAAATCTTATTTTCGCATCATAGTTATATTCTACACTATCTGAAAGTAACCAATGAAATACAAAATCTACAAAATAAGTTTCAATAAAATATTTGGAATTAGCTTGGTACTTATTTTAACCCTGCATCAGAAAGTTCAAGCTCAAGACTGGTTAGGATATCATACCAGTACCTATGCAGGCATTCAGGGGATACATGTAAATCCAGCATTAATTACCGGTTCTAATTACAAGAAATTTGATATAAGCATTGTAGCCGCTCATGCTAACATATCAAACGACTTTTTATACTTTGATGCAGCAACCATCACTAACCCAAACTTATTTTCAGGAGCAGATTTTTTTGAAACCTATGTAAGGCAAAATTTGAATGGCACTAACAAAAACGCAATGATAAATGCAAATATACAAGGACCTGCATTTTTATATCAATTTACACCTTATGATGCCATTGGATTCTCACCCAGAGTACGTGCATTTGCCAACACTGACCGATTAGATGAAAACCTTGCTAAGTTGATAGTAGAAGAATTAAATTATCCCCCCAATTGGAATAATCAGATTTCCAGACAGTTTATGAGTGCTACCGCCCATGCATGGGCTGAATATGGTATTACCTATGGAAGAATTATTTACGCTGATGAAAAACATACCATCAAAGGGGGAATAACTGCCAAACTTTTGCAAGGGTTAGGTGCAGGCTATCTTACATTTACTGATTATTCATATAATTTTTACAACAACCAGATAATGGGTATTTATGATACCTATGCCAGTTTTGGAATGAGCCAAAACTTGCAAGACCAAGAATTTCGATTTGGATTTGAGGGGGGACCGGGATTTGGGATGGATATAGGTTTTACCTACGAGTTTAAACCCAATGGCATTTTTGGGAAAACAGGATTAATTCGTCCTAAAAAACCCACCTATGGAAGAGAAACAGGTATATGGGCCAAGGATGAAACACGCTATAAGTTTAAAGTTGGAATTTCATTGAATGACGTGGGGGGAATAATGTATGCTAAATCAACCAACAGCCGAGACTTTTATGCAAATGTGGACAGTCTTCCTTTATCAGTATTTGATAATGTAAATGGACCTGGTTCGCTAACACAGATTATCCAAGCTGTATTTATACAAACTAATAATAACAATAACTTCTTTATAGATTTACCTACACATCTTCATCTGTTTTTTGACTATCGAATTGATAAAGGATTTGCAGTACACAGTTCGTTGATGCTACCCTTTAATCATGGTATTTTTGACCATCATAAAAATCATTACATCTATCAAATAGCCGTTACACCTCGGTGGGAATCAAAGTGGTTTGGAGTATATCTGCCAATATCATTTAATGAATACCTGCTTTATAATTTAGGTATATCCTTTCGTTTAGGTCCTTTAGTAATTGGCACCGGAGATATACTGGGCACATTGATGAAACGAGAATATGCCAGTTTGGATGTACATATGGGATTACGATTAATCTTCCCCAAAAGAACGAAAAAAGTGAACCGGTCTAAATGTCCGGCTTATATGTAAATGGATTATTTTTTTTTGACTTTTATTGGTGTTAAAAGCATTTACTATACTTTTGAACCTAAAATTAAGATTACATGATAACTATTATTGTTGTACTGTTTATTTTAGGTTATTTAGCAATAACTCTTGAGCACCCTTTAAAAATTAATAAAACCGCCCCAGCGCTTTTAACAGGAGTATTGGTTTGGACGGTATTTGCTATTTTCAATCCCACCGATGGCATCCTTCAATCGGAAGGTTTTTTGCGATTTGTACATAACTTGCAAATAGAAAACCCCACACAATTTGCCAAATTAGATGAACATGGATTATACCTTCATTATGTGGGGCATGAGCTAAATCATCATTTAGGCAAAATTGCTGAAATATTATTTTTCTTGTTAGGGGCAATGACGATTGTAGAACTTATTGATGCACATCAAGGATTTAAAGTAATTACCAATCGGATTACTACTACCGACACCAGAAAATTATTATGGATTTTATCGCTGATTACATTTTTCATGTCTGCCGTATTGGATAACCTTACTACCTCCATCGTAATGGTATCCTTGCTTCGCCGGTTGATTCATGATGCAGAACAGCGTAAGTTTTTTGCCGGTGTTGTAATTATTGCAGCAAACGCTGGTGGGGCATGGAGTCCGATTGGTGATGTAACTACAACCATGCTATGGATTGGAGGGCAAATTACGGCGGCTAACATTATTATCACATTAATTATTCCCAGCTTGATTTGCTTATTTGTTCCATTACTTTTCCTCACGTTCCGATTAAAAGGAAAAGTAACCCGTGCAGCCTACGATTATGAAGGTCAGAAAGAAATAGAAAAAATAAAAGGCAGCCGTAGAATGTTTGCTGTAGGGCTTGGTGCTTTGTTGTTTGTTCCCATTTTTAAAACTGTAACGCATCTTCCTCCTTATCTTGGAATGTTATTTGGATTAAGTATTGTTTGGATTGTATCAGAGCTTATACATATTGACGACGAAGAAGAACAGAAAAAAAGTTATACAGCCATTCATGCTTTAAGCAAAATAGACACATCCAGTGTATTGTTTTTTCTCGGTATTCTTATTGCTATTGGAGCATTAGAATCAACTCATGTTTTAACTCGTTTGGCTGAAACAATGAATGATACAATTGGCAATCTAGATGTAATTGCATTAGCCATTGGATTAGCTTCATCTATTGTAGATAATGTGCCTTTAGTGGCTGCTGCACAAGGTATGTACGACATGGCTACTTATCACACAGACCATAAACTGTGGGAATTTATTGCTTACACTGCCGGTACCGGTGGTAGTGTGCTCATTATTGGTTCTGCAGCGGGTGTTGCTGTGATGGGGATGGAAAAAATTGACTTTTTCTGGTACATCAAACGTATCAGTATATTGGCGTTGCTCGGATATTTTGCAGGAGCAGTAGCTTATATCATTGTTCATCCCATTTTTGCTGTTTCGCATTAAAATTACATGTGCAGCATCAGGTATTGATAAAGTGATAGCATTGCATGAATATCTTTTTTATTCACTTTTTCGTGGGGTGAATGTACATGTTCTTCCGGTGCGCCTACAAAACACCAATCTACCGGATATGGGCTTTGTTGAATATACCCGCCATCACTAATACCGGCACTTTCTACTTCCAACTGAAATGGAATACCCGATTGATAAGCTAAATGGATAATTTTATTCAGGTAACTTCTTCGTGGTATGCCTCTATCACGCATGGAAATAACTACTCCTTTACCCGGCTGCACCCCTTCTGTTACCCAGGTGATATCACAAATTAATGCTTGATTTACATGTAGTTGTTCAACCATATAACGCGTTAAAAAGCCAACACTTCCTCCCCCATGTTCTTCATACGTACTAAAAATCAATAATCCATGCTCTAATGTTTCTGCAAGCTTTAATGCTATCCAAACGCCGAGCCTATTGTCCATATAACAGCACTGAATAAAATCAACTGTTTCATGCCAATGGGGCTTAAAAACCAATTCTGTCCCCCGTTCAATTTCGCGATGATATTGAGCCCGGACTTTCCCATTTTCAACATCATTATGTAGAATACATGTAATTTCACCCAATGAATCAACGCCTATCAGCTCAATGCCATCGTCTGTTACCGGTCCGCCAATGCGGATCAACTCATTGTTGTACCCAACAGTAAATCCAATGGAATCCATATGAGCAAATACCGCTGTTCGGGGATTTCCAAATTTTAGCATTAAACAATCCTGAAATGCATCGCCAGAAATAATTTCAGGTTGAACTTTCCATTTTGAAGCATGCTTTTGAACATAGTTTGTAATAAACTGTTTCATGGGAGCTTCATTGCCGGAAGGCGATTTTACTTGGCATAATTGTTTAAGCAAGGAATATTGGGTACTCATTATCCAAAGATACAAAGCAATTAAAGTGAAGAACAATTCTTCATCAAGAAAATAATTTGCAAGCTAAAAAAAACGTTTTTAGTATTAACTATGCAAAAGATGGGATTAAAGTTTCAACAATTGTATGTAACTTTATGTTTGTTTTATTAAATGATAAAATTTAAATGGATATTATTCGGCTTGTTTTTTTGGCAGATACAGCTGCTGGCTCAAACAAGCAATGATTTT